>CAVCWN010000026.1:0-7517 GCA_963605975.1 Desulfovibrionaceae bacterium
GGCTAGGCGTTTTATGAAAAGCAATATTTCTTTTCTCAACCCCATCCCCCGCGAAACAAATGCAGCTTGCCTTAAAACCATTTCTTAAATGCGCACCCTTTTCAAAAAAGATTTTGTTGTTAAAACACGCGCTTAAATACGCGGAGTCGGGGTTCTGATTTTCTGCGACATTGGAGCGAAACTCCACCGGAGCAGAAAAGATCAGCTTCCCGGCGGGAGTGCATTTTAGCGAATTTTAAACCAGTTTTCTTTATCTTTTTAGTTTACAAAATCTTGCCATCCATGGCATGCTACAATTGCTTACGCAATTCTTGTGGTCGGTTTAAAGAACGCGCCCTCCATGGCGCAAGAGTTTTACGAAAGAAGAACTTCTTTATAAAACCTGCCTAGCCGCGATGGTAGTGAGCACGAAGTGCGTGCGAGGCAAAGCTGAGCACCGGAGCGATAGCGTAGTCACGGACAGCGCGTTTAACAAAAGACGGTATGCTTCAAAAAAATCAAAAATCCGGACAGCATTAAAAAACTTGAGTTTAGAAAATAATTCCAGTAGAATGTGGGCATCTTGAAAAGGGTTTTACAATCTTTATTTTTACTTTTTGTTTTTTTTACAATTGATTTTTCTCTGTTTGCAAAGGTTTCGCCTGATGACTACACCAAGTTGCCAGCTAACATAAATTTCTGGAGCAATTACGATAATGAAATTCTTGCCAAGGCTATCACTGAGCGCATGAGTGATGAAGAACTTTTGTCTCAGGTTTTGATGTTTGGCTGGACTGGGCAAAGGCCTGGTGACCTTTTAAAAAACTGGGTGTCTGAAGTGGGGCTGGGCAGTGTAAAAATTTTTGGCTGGAATACGGAAAATCTTTCTAATGTGGCCCTTAGCGTAAAGGAGTTGCAAAAACTGGCTTTTGACCGGCCTTTTAAAATTCCTCTTTTTGTTGCGACTGACCAGGAGGGCGGTTGGATCCGTCACGTCAAGGGTGACACTTCTGACACGCCGGGCAATCTTTCCATTGGGGCTAGCGGTTACCTTACAGATGCCTATTATTCTTCATATTATATCAACAAAGAAATTAAGGCTTTGGGCATCAATATGAATTTTGCTCCGTCAATTGATATTTACACTGATTTGAATTCTTCCATTATCGGGCCGCGGTCTTTTGGTTCTGACGCAGAAAAGGTTGCTGCTTTGGGGGAAGCTTTTGCTTTGGGGGCAAGCAAGGCTGGCGTTATTGCTACGGCAAAACATTTTCCTGGTCATGGGGATACGGAAATTGATTCTCACGGTCGCCTGCCTCAAATCAACATAGACAAGGAAACTTTTGAACAGAGGGAACTGCTGCCTTTTAAAAAATTGATTCAATCTAATGTTCCTGCCATAATGAGCGGCCATCTTTCTTTTCCACAAATTGATCCTAGTGGCGCGCCTGCTTCTCTTTCAAAAATAATGCTGACGGATATTTTGCGAAATCAACTGGGCTATAAGGGTTTAATCATCACGGATGACATTATGATGAATGGGGCCAGCCAGTATTCGACTTCTGTTTCCAGGTCTTTTACTTTGGCCCTGCAGGCTGGAAATGATATTGTGATGAGTTCAAGTACGGCTAGTCTTTCAGATCAAATGTGGACAAGAAACATTCAGCTTTTAAAAACTTCGCCGGATTTTAAGAAAACTGTAAAGGAACATGTTTACCGCATTCTTTTAAAAAAGATGGAATATTTTAAAAGTGGTAATGCTGCTCCTCTTTACCCTGATGAAAATAAAATTTCAGAAAGCATTCCTGACAGGGAAGGTGAAAAATTCTTTTTGGACCAATCATGTCGGTCAACAACTCTTTACCGCGGCCAGCTGCCCTTGGATTCTAGTCAAAAAAGAATTCTACTTGTTGGTTACTACCAAAACTTTTTTAGCCAGGGTCAGGCCTTTTTCCCTTCAGCTCAAGTTTACCGTTTTCCAAACACTTTAAGGCAGGATTTAAGCAATCAAGCTGAATACGATGCGGTGACGCTAAAAGATACTGCTGCTTCTTTTTCGCTTATAATTGTAAATGTTTATGACCAACATTCTGCCCGCATTGCAGAAAGTTTAAAAGATTCCGGCAAAAAAATAATTATTTTGTCTACACAGTCGCCGGTGCCGGTTTTAAATTTTGACTGGGCAGATACAATTCTTTTGGGATATTCTTATTCAAAATATTCTTACCAGGCACTTTTTGCAGCCCTGCGCGGTGACTACAAACCAAAAGGTCATTTCCCTTTGGAAAAATAAAAAAGCTTTCCTAAAAAAGCGGGGCTTTTGCGACACTTCTTTAGGAAAGCTGCAGCTGCTAAAAAAAACAGCCTGTCATTTTTAGTCAGCTCTAAAGTTAAAATTCCAAAGGCAGATTTTATTTTTTTAAAAATCTTTCCTGGTCTAAAAGAATTATCTTTCCGTTTAATTGCTGAAATTCAATTCCCTGGGAAGAGTCAGGGCCTTTTTCTTCGTCATAAAAAATCATGCTAAGAAAGGCTTCTGTCCTGTAGGAACCTGTCATTTCCAAAACAATTCCGTCTTCGCCCAATAATTCGTCCTGGTCAAAGTAACCAGTCAGTTTGTATTCGCCTGTGGCTTTTGAAAGGTCCAGTGTCAGTTTGGCAAAGGGGCCTGTTTCTTCTTTTGTTGACCAAAGGCCGTCAAGGTCTTCAACTGTAGTTCCCTTGCCTCCAAAAAGAGTAAATGTGCCTTCGCTCATTTTGTAGAAAAGGCTACCGTCTGCATTCATGTGCATGGTGCCAAAAGTCAGTTCTTCGCCGGCGTAGTCATTTCCCATGTCCATGCCAAATTGCATAAGGCGGTTTACGTAAACTTTAAACTTGTAGTCGCGGCGGGTCATGTATTTGTAATTTGTTTTGACTCCGTCTTTTTCAACAATGGCCTGGGCCTTGTCAGGAAAAAAAGTTATTTCTGTGCCGTTTGAATCCTGCCACTTTCCTTCAAGCAGGCTTTTTTCTTTTTTTGAACATGCCGTCAAAGAAGAAAAGGTTAAAGCTAAAAGAAGGAAGGACAGAAGTTTCCAAAAAGAATTTTTCTTTTTCATTAAAGTTTTCCTTGGAAAAAAATTATTCAGCTTCGTCTGTTACGCTTTCATCAGAAGCAGCTGCCTGGTCAAGAAGTTCCTGAAGTTCTTCTTCGCTTATAGAATAGTCACTTGAATCGAGTTCCGGGCCTTCAACTTCTGCGTCTGTAGAAACTTGTGCATTTGTTCCGTCGTCCTTAAAGAAATTCAAACCACCGATTGTAACCATGCTTTTGTCATCCGCAAAAACATAATCAAGGTCCTGGTTCATTTCTGTGTCCATGTATTTTATATTCAAAGAAATCAATTCCTTTTCTTCAAAAATATATGAACCTTCAATTACTTGAACGATTCCGTCATCGTTAAAGTCAGGATTGTATTCCTGGTAAGTTTTTTTCTCTTCTTCATCAGTTAAGATTTCTACGAAAGACATTGTGCCTTCTTCTTTGTTAAAAGTGAGTGTCAGTTTTTCGTATTCATCGGTGTATGTGTAAGTGCCGTTTATTTCTTTTGAAGGAGTGTCTGTCACAAAAAGCAGGCGGTCGTTTGAAAAGTTTGCAACAAGCAGGTTGCCGTCAGAGTCAAGTTTTACGTCGCAGAAGAAAGTATCTTTTTCGTCTTTCCAGTTTTCGCTTCCATCTACGCCAAGGTATTCATAGCGGCCAATTGTAATCAAAATGGAATTCCACATAGAAAGTTCATAATTTCCTTCAAGACTTTCGTCCCCCTGATACATCTTTAAACCTTTCTTTGCAGAATCAAATTCCAAAGTAACGCCTTCGCCGGAAATCCATCTTCCGTCAAAATCATCTTTTGCCTTACAGCCTGTTACTGTCAAAATCAAAGTAAACAAAGCGGCCAAAGCCAAATTTTTTCTAATCGATTTCATAAAAACTCCTAGTTAAAAAACTGTCCAAGTATAAAAGGATTTTAATTTTTTTTCTATATGATTTTTTGAAAGCTGCTTTTACTTTCCAAAATGCCCACTAGTCGGACACTAGTGGCCTGCCTCGGGCAGGTTGCAGAAGGAAGGCAAAGTTTTAACTTTGACTTTCTTCTGCAATGGAGCGACAGCGGAACCACGACTGGCCGTCTTTAAAGGCGGCATCTCCAAAAGAAAAATCAAAAAGATCAGCGGACTTTTTTGAGGGGGCGGGCGTAGACTTCGCTGGACAGGCTGCCCATGATGCGTTTGTCCTGACGCGAATATGAGGCGATTGCGAAGTAGTAGATTTTGCCATTTTTGAGACCGGTGAGTGTGAATGTGTTTACGTTGCCTACATCGATTGGGGAAGGGCCTTGGCTGGCATCTGCGCTGATGTATTCGCCGGGACCTTCTCCGTAGAAAATGTAATATCCGCCGGCAGAATCGTCTGCTGAATAGTTCCAGCTTAAGACTACCTGGCCGTCACTTGCTTTTGCGGTAAGGACTAGTGGTGGCAGTGGGGCAGGAACTGGTGTGTAGGAAATACGTATTTCGCTTACGGATGGGCTTGTTTTGCCGCCTCCGTCTGGGTAAAGGTCAACGGCCAGCTGGAAGTAAAGGCCTGTTAAATTTTCGATGTCACTGTGGTTTTCGACTGGCAGCCATTCGGGGTAGGTGTCTGTCCAGTTAAAGTAATTGTCTCCGCTTCTGACGTAAAACATTATGTCTGTCTGGGCAGGGGTGTTTGTTACTGCGTCCAGGCGGTCAATGGAAGCTCCTGTAGAAATCAAAATTGGTTCTGTTACAAAGCGGCCGCCGGTTTTTCTGTAGGAGTCATAGCGCATGTCTATGGCTGCTTGGTTTACATTCGTACGGTTAATTCTGAAGTCGTCAATGAAGCCTGTGTAATTTGGGCAGAGTTCTATGTCTGCCTTTACGCCTAACTCTGAAGGTAAAACTGACCCTCCCACTTCGCGGCCGTTGCTTGTTACGTAGCAGAGATCCTGCAAAAGACCGTCAAGCCTGTATTCAAGAAGGCCTGTGTCTTCATCGTATGTCAGTGAATGATGGGCCCACTTGTTTGGAATGATGGACTTGCGGCTTTTTAAAGAGATGACTCCTTCATTTTCTGTGTAGCCGGAAAAAATATTTGTAAAGTCAAATTGAAGGCGGCTGTTTACGAAAGAGATTGTTATCATCTGGTAAAGGGGATAGTTTGCTACTGTTTTTGATGACCGCCATGAAAAAATTGATTCGCCGCTTTCTGCAACCGAAGGCATCAGCCAGAATTCGATTACGAATGAACCTGTCATTCCGCTTGTGCCAAAGAGGGATCCGCTTTTAGCTTCAAGTCTTAAACCGCCCTTGCCCTTGCTTAAGGCAGAGGATTTTCCCATGACTGAATTTTTACTTTCTATGAGTTTGTTTTCTTTGAGGATATAATTTCCGCTTTTGTCCAAAAATGATGATGATTCAAAATCCAAAAGTAAGTCAGTCTTTGCTTCCAGAGGGCGGCTGTTTGTGTCCAGCTGCAGGCAGTCCCAGCCGTAGCGGCCGGTCCCTTTTACAACGCCGTCCATCTTTTCCATTTGTGGCCAGCCTTCTTTTCCACCCAGAATAAGCGTTTTCTGCTGGGCAAAAGAAGCAAAAGAGAAAATCACCGACAATAGACAAAATGTAATTAAAAAATGTATTCTTTTATCATGCATACACGAGAAATCCTTCATCAGACTGCCCTGCAGGCTCCCCAGCAAAGTGGAGTTTATTTATGGCACAACGAAGCTGGAACCGTAATTTATGTTGGCAAGGCAAAAAATCTTAAAAATCGACTTTCATCTTATTTTAGTGGAAGAAAGGACATTAAGACAAGATTGTTAATTCATTCTGCCACTTCAATTGAATATATTACCACAAAAAATGAGTACGAAGCTTTTCTTCTTGAAAATAATTTAATCAAGAAATACAACCCCCGCTACAACATTAACCTTAAGGACGGAAAATCTTATCCTGTTTTAAGAATTACAGCAGAAGCCTTCCCCAGAATTTTTAAAACAAGAAATGTAATTCAAGACGGTTCAAAATACTTTGGACCTTTTCCGGATGCGACGGCTTTGGACACCTTTATCGAAAGCCTTTACGAAATTTATCCTTTGCGCCATTGCAAAAAATTCAGTCAAAAAAAATCACCCTGCCTTTATTATCACATTGGAAAATGCCTGGCTCCATGTGCCAAAGATATTGAGCCTGCCTGCTACAAGGAATTTATCGAAGAAATTATTTTACTTCTTGAAGGAAAAGGAAATGAAGAAGGCAGCCGGATAAAAAGTGAAATGAAAAAGGCGGCAAGTGAATTGAATTTTGAAAAGGCAGGCCGTTTGCGGGATGGACTTAAGGCACTTTCTGTTTTGCAAAATCAAAATGTTGTAGAAACTTTTGGTGGAGATGACAGGGATTATATTGCTTCATGGCGTGAGGGCGAACTTTTGAGTTTTACTGTTTTGAAAATGAGGGACGGTAAACTTTTGGGCAGGGACAATTTTAGAAGTCAGTCTTTGAATGAAGATAATGAAGTGCTTGCTGAGTTTATGGGCGCCTACTACAGTGAAAAGGATTTAATTCCACCTCACATTTTTGTAAAAGAAAGTGACGGTATGGAAATAATGAAGGAATGGTTTTTAAAAGAATACAAAATCGAATGTGACATTCAATCTTTGCAGCCGGGAATGGAAAAGGAAAATCTGCACAGGGCATGCCTTAACATGGCAGAAGAAAATGCACATGAAGACATTATCCGCCGCTTAAGGGAAAGGGGTGACTATCCTGCAATGGAAGAATTGAAAAATCTTTTGGGACTTTCAAAACTGCCTGAAAGGATTGAAGGTTTTGATATTGCCCACATTGGCGGAAAATTTCCAGTTGCTTCTTTAATTTCTTTTTACCGTGGAAATCCTGATAAAAAAAATTACCGCTACTTTCGCCTTAAAACAACTGACGGTCTTATTGATGATTTTCAATCAATGCGTGAAGCAACAAGCCGCCGCTACAGCCGTCTTTTGAATGAAAAAAAAGAATTGCCGGATTTAATTTTAATTGACGGTGGCATAGGACAGGTAAATGCTGTTGACCAGGTTTTAAAGGCTCTGGGCCTTTCCATTCCAATTGCCGGTCTGGCTAAAAGGGATGAAGAAATATGGCGGCCTTATGCAAAAGAACCGATTTGTCTTTCAAAAAGGTCAGACGCTTTAAGACTGTTGCAGCGCGTCCGTGACGAAACCCACCGCTTTGCCACCAGCCGCAACCAGGAACTTCGCACTAAAGAAAATACCGTAAGCCCTTTTGTTAAACTGTCAAACATTGGTCCTGCAAAAGACAAGCTGCTCATGAAAAAATACGGCAGCCTCCAGAAATTGTGCCAGGCCCCTGAAGCTGAAATCGCTGAACTTTTGCATTTTTCCGCAGCCAAAGCATCAAGCCTGCTTCTGGAAGCAAAAGTCCTTTTGGAAAAAGAAAATAAAAAGAAGGCGGAAGAAAAT
>CAVCWN010000027.1:0-2632 GCA_963605975.1 Desulfovibrionaceae bacterium
GATCCGCCTTGGGGTTCAAAATATACAATTAACATCAACACAGAAATGAATTACTGGCCTGCAAACATGTGCGGTTTGGAAGAAACAGAAATGCCTCTTTTTGAACTTTTAAAACGCGTTTACAAAAACGGCAAAACGACTGCCAGCGAAATGTATGGAGCGGACGGTTTTGTGGCACATCATAATGTTGACATTTGGGGTGACACTGCTCCTCAGGATGAATGGCTGCCGGGAACTTATTGGGTCTTGGGCGCTGCATGGCTGGCAACTCACATCCGTGAACATTACGAATACACACAGGACAAAAAGTTTTTAAAGAAATATTTCTTTTACATGAAACGTGCCTGCGACTTTTTTGTAGACTATCTTTCTCCTTCTGCTGATGGAAAACATTTGATTATAAATCCTTCAGTTTCTCCGGAAAATTCTTACATTTTGCCAAACGGTGAACAGGCAAGTTTTTCTGTTGGAACGGATATGGATAACCGCATTTTGGAACATCTTTTTGCTGCTACCATTCAGTCTGCTGCTGATTTAAAGATTAGCGAAAAAAATGCAGACATTGCCCAGTACAAAGAAGTGCTTTCTAAAATCGAAGGAGTTGCTGTTACTGAACATGGCACCATCCGCGAATGGCCGGTTAAGTGCCAGGAAGTTGAACCAGGCCACCGCCACATTTCTCAGTTGTACGGACTTTTCCCTGGTCATGCAATTGATTTTAATCGTACCCCGGAACTGGCAAAAGCTGCTGCCATGACCATTCAAAGACGTCTGGAAAATGGTGGAGGCCACACAGGCTGGTCTCAGGCATGGATTATGAATTTCAGGGCCAGCCTGCATGACAAAGTCGGAGCCTACAAATCTTTGATCCAGCTTTTCCAAAAGTCAACTTTGCCAAATCTTTTTGACAACCATCCGCCTTTCCAAATTGACGGGAACTTTGGTTCCCTTTGCGCAATGACCCGCTTTATTGTGCAAAGTCAAATTGTTAACGGCAGCGTGGAAATCAATTTACTGCCAGCCCTGCCGGATGCATGGAAGTCAGGTTCCATTGAAGGCGTAAATTTAAAGGGCAATTTGGCAATGAATTTACAGTGGGCCGATGGAAGAATTGTAAAGGGAAACATTTACCGTTTGAATCCGGATGAAGAATATATTGAAGACATTGTTCTTTATTTGGGTCAGCATTCTTACCACACCCACATTTCTGACGGTAAGATTGATTTGCTGAACGCCCTGCCAAGTACGTTGTAAGTACAAGCGCATTTTGTTATAGTCTTTGCACTATGATTTTGGGAATTCTTTTGGCCTCAGTTACAGTTTTCTTTTGGGGGATAACATTTGTTTCTACAAAAGTTTTACTGGCGGATTTTTCAGCCCTTGAAATTCTTTTTGTAAGATTTTTGATTGCCTATCTGGGTTTGTGGATTATTCATCCCAAAAAAATGAAAATCCCTTTAAAAGAGAATTTGCTTTTTTTGCTGGCAGGGCTTTCGGGGGTTACCATTTATCAGTTTACGGAAAATCTGGCTATCTCTTACACAAGCGCTGCCAACGTCAGTTTGATTGTAAGCACATGTCCGCTTTACACTGCAATCATCGCGCAAATTTTCTTAAAGGAAAAAGCTATTACTCCTTTTTTTATAATAGGATTTTGCCTTTCCATTACAGGCGTTGCTCTTGTTTGCATGAATGGAAATTTAGTTATGCACCTTAGTCCCAAGGGGGATTTGCTGGCTTTACTGGCTGCCATCTGCTGGGGCTTTTATTCGCTTTTTGTTTCTTTGCTGAACAAAAAAAATTACGATTCATTTTGCACAACCAGGCGCATCTTTTTTTTCGCACTTGTCACAATGATTCCTTTAATGATTTTTGGCGCCTTTAACGGCAGTGTGGATTTTTCTTTGGCGAAAAACTGTCAGCGCTTTTCAAAATGGACCAGCTGGCTTAATTTAGGATTTTTGGGTTTAGTGGCAAGCGCCTTTTGCTTTTGGTCATGGAACAAGGCCTGTGACCGCGCTGGAACTGTAAGGGTCACAAAAGGAATTTATCTTTGCCCTGTAGTAACCATTCTTTTTTCATTTTTGGTCTTTAAGGAAAAAATCACTTTGATGGGAAGCATCGGCGCCCTGGCAACCATAGCCGGCCTTTTTATTTCGGGGATAAAGGGGAAGAAGAATTTGGTTGTGAATTGAGTGATTCTATAAATGGTGACTCTTGTTTACGAATTTGGTGCTTCTATGGAGTGAGTTGTAGCTTTACGAATTTAATATTTCTAAACAAGTGCCACTTTACGAACTAGGTGCTTCTACGAAGATGTCGTCTGTTTTCTAAACGTATGCTTCTTTCGTAAACAGTGGTCGCTTTACGAATTAAGTGCTTCTACAAAAAAAAGGGCATGTTTACGAAAGCTGTATCTCTTTTCTAAACAGCTCACGCTTTACGAATTAAATATTTCTAAACAAGTGCCACTTTACGAACTAAGTGCTTCTACGAAAAAAAAAGGCATGTTTACGAAAGCTGAATCTCTTTTCTAAACAGCTCACGCTTTACGAATTTAATATTTCTAAACAAGTACCACTTTACGAACTAAGTGCTTCTACGAAGATGTCGTCTGTTTTGTAAACGTATG
>CAVCWN010000028.1:0-2070 GCA_963605975.1 Desulfovibrionaceae bacterium
TACGAAGCCTGGGCTTCTGTCTGGATTGACGGCAGTCAGGTCAGCCGCTTTATGCTGGAAAAGGGAAAAAAGTGGTACTGTCTTTTCCGCGGTCTTTCGCAGGATAAAGTTCATCACTTTGCTCTTCTAAAAGAAACTCAGGCAATGAGTGCGGATGATGCCCATCTTTTTTTAGTTCACCAGATTGGTATTCCAAAATCTTTTGCTGATGGAAAATCTTCTGATGAAATTTTTGAAAAGCAAAAAGATAAAAAATTGAAAATTGAATTTATTGGTGATTCCATTACGACTGGCGAAGGACTTGCTGGTGGTGTAGATGAATGGGACTGGATTACAGGCTGGATGGCAACAAAAGATTCTTATGCTGTAAATCTTGCAAAAAAATGTGATGCCGATTTTAGAATTATTTCTCAGTCTGGCTGGGGAGTTCTTTGCGGCTGGGATAATGATATTACTTGTTCTGTTCCGCAGATTTATACTATGGAGGCAGGGCTTCTCTGGGGCCAAAGAAATAAATCTTTTGGTGTTTACCAGGAAAATGATTTTGCTTCATGGCAGCCGGATTACATAATCGTAAATCTTGGAACAAATGACTGGAACGCTTTTAACAGTCCTGAAAAAAATGGATTTAAACTGCACTTAGACGAAAGTAAACTTCCTGAAAAAGTTCCTTTGGAAAAAGATTTGCTTTTGTTTAAAAAAGAAGTTTTTTCTTTCCTTGACACTTTGCGGGAAAAAAATCCTAAGGCAAAAATTATCTGGGCTTACGGAATGTGCTCTTTTGATTTGGGATCGGAAATCCAGAAAATTGTAGAAGACTATGCTGCTTCAAAAAATGAAAAAAATATTTCTTTTGTAAAGCTTCCTTCTATGGCAGAAGAAGTTAGCCCTGAAGAAAAAGGTTCTCGCGGTCATCCGGGCCCTGGCACTCACAAAAGGGCCTGCCAGACTTTGGAAAAATATATTGTATGAAACAAGTAAAGGCGATTGAAAGACTGGATAAAATTCTTGCAAACTCAGGTTATGGTTCAAGAAAAGAAGTGCGCCATTTAATCCGCAGCAAAGTTGTTTCTGTTAACGGAAAGATTGTGACTGACCTTGATGCCCACATAAAAGTTAATGAAGATACCCTTGCGGTTAATTCAGTCGCCATTACAATCCGTGAAAATGTTTACATCATGATGAATAAGGCTGCCGGCTATGTCTGTTCTGCCCGAGGTGGAATGCATCCGACGGTTTACGAACTTTTGGGCAATGAATGTCAGAAAAAATATCTGGGCGGAGAAATTTCTACAATCGGCCGCCTGGATTTAGACACAGAGGGCCTTCTTATTTTTACAAGTGATGGGGACTTAAATCACCGCCTTACTTCCCCAAAATGGAATATCCCAAAAAAATATTTTGCTCTTTTAGAAAAAAAAGTTGACCCAAAAGATCAAATCCTTTACAAGGAAAAATTGGCGGCAGGAATGCACATAGAAGCTGAAGGTAAGGCAGAAGCGGCTGACTGTTTACCGGCCCACTTGGACTGGGGCAGGGTGGCAGAAGACGGATTTTGTGACCAGGCCTTTCTTACAGTTTATGAAGGAAAGTTCCACGAAGTAAAAAGACTTTTTGCCGCTTTAGGAAATCAGGTTACTTATTTAAAAAGGGTGAGTATAAATAATCTTACTTTGGATGAATCTCTTTTGCCAGGCCACTACCGCCAGTTGACAGAAGAAGAAATAAAACTTTTAGATTTTTCACATGAAGAATAGCTGGAGGAAAAAATGCTTTCTGATATTGAAATTGCTCAGAATAATAAAATGGAAGAAATTACAAATGTCGCTTCAAAAATCGGCATCCCTTCTTCTTCCTTAGACTTATACGGACCTTACAAGGCCAAGCTTACTTTTGACGAATTAAATCGTTTGCAAAAGATTGCCCAGGATCCTTCAAAGCGCGGAAAGTTGATTCTTGTTACAGCAATGACACCAACCGCAGCTGGTGAAGGAAAATCAACTGTTACTATTGCTTTGGGTGACGGCTTAAACAAACTGGGCAAAAAAACAGTAATCGCTTTAAGGGAAC
>CAVCWN010000029.1:0-5513 GCA_963605975.1 Desulfovibrionaceae bacterium
CTCCCCCGCTAGAGGGGGTAGTCCAAGACACGAAGTGGCTTGGACTAGGGGCAGGCGCCCCACAAAAAAAATAAAATTAAATTGAGGAAAAAATGAAATTTATTTCTTGGAACATTGATTCACTTAACGCGGCGCTCACGTCCACTTCATCAAGAGCAATTTTGTCGCAGGATGTTTTGCGCACAATTTCAAAATACGATGCGGATGTGATTGCCATTCAGGAAACGAAACTGCCGGCAGAAGGACCGTCTGAAAAACATCTGGAACTTTTAAAAAATTATTTTCCATCTTACAAAGTGCAATGGCGTTCTTCCCAGCCGCCAGCAAAAAAAGGTTATGCGGGCACAATGATTTTGTACAGGGAAATTTTTTCACCTTTGGAATGCAGCCCAAAAATTTCGGCACCAGACACAATGGATGATGAAGGCCGTCTTTTGACTTTGGAATTTGAAAAATTTTATTTTGTTAACGTTTACACACCAAACTCCGGCGACGGACTAAAGCGTTTAACCGAACGGCAAAAGTGGGACCAGTGTTACAAAGAATATTTAATTTCTCTGGACAAAAAAAAGCCCGTCATTGCTTGCGGTGATTTTAATGTTGCCCACAAAGAAATTGATCTGGCAAATCCAGCAGGCAATCATTTTTCAGCAGGATTTACTGACGAAGAAAGAGAAGATTTTTCTAAATTGCTTGATGCTGGTTTTACAGACACCTTCCGCTACATCAACGGCGATGTAAAAAATATTTATTCGTGGTGGGCCCAAAGAATTAAAAGCAGCAAAATAAATAATTCCGGCTGGCGCATTGATTATTTTTTAGTCAGCGAAAGGATTAAAGCGAATGTAAAAAAATCTTTGATGATTGATTCAGGTCCTAGGCAGGATCACACACCTCTTTATCTGGAAATTGATTTTTGATTTTGTAAAAAAATAATCTGTAAAAAAAGAGGCTGTTTTTTTGGACAGCCTCTTTCTATTGAAAAAGTTTTTTTAAAGACTTAAAATTCGTAGGCATCTCTAAATTACACTCGCAAAATTAAAAATCGCTTTCGCGCTTTTGCACTTTGGCACTTTCGAAAAAATAATCTTGCCTTACAAAGTAATCTTTTTCATTTCAGCTTCAAGGTCCGAAATGGCCATTTTACTTTTTTGTGAAGACTCGTTTACAACTTCAACAATGTCGCTAATCTTTCCAGAAGATTTTTCCATTTCCTGCATAGCGGAATTAATTTTAAGATTTTCGCTTTCCAAAGCCTGCATCTGTTTAACAATCAGCTCACCACCGTCGCGCATTTCAAGAGCTCCATTTTTTACTTCTGCCGTTGCGCTGTCAATTTGCTGCATAGCTTCAAGGATTTGCGAACTGCCGGCGCTTTGCTGCATCATTGCACTGTGAACCAAAACTTCCTGACGGCTAACCGTTTTTGTAAGAGTAGTCATTACGTCAAACTGATTTTGCACCAGTTTAGTACTTTCACCAACGCCCTGGATTATCTGCTGAATGCCTTCAAGGCTTACGGCAATGCGCTTACTCTGTTCATCACTTTGTTCTGCCAGCTTACGAATTTCTTCTGCAACAACAGCAAAACCTTTTCCGCTTTCGCCCGCGTGGGCAGCTTCAATAGCGGCGTTCATTGCAAGAAGATTTGTCTGGCTGGCAATTTCCTGAATAACATTTGTTGCTTCAAGAAGGGCCTGACTTTCGCCCAGAATTTTGTTTGAATAATTTACCGCATCTTCAACACGCTGGTAGCCCACTTCATAAGCTTCGTTTAATTTTTTAGAAGCCTGACTTGTTTCTTCAAGAATTTTTGTTACGTCATTGATGTTGCCAACCATTTGTCTGACAGCAGCAGCACTTTCTTCTACACTAGCACTTTGCGACTGAATGCTGGAATTCAAACTTTCAATGTTAGTCATAATATTTGAAGCAGCCTGTGTTGCCGTTTCCACACTGGAACCCTGGTGATTGATTTTTTCAGTAACGGAAGAAATATTTCCAAGAATTTCTTTTATGCCCTCGTTTGTCTTTTGCATATTTTCATCAAGTTCTGCAGAAAGAGAAACAGTCGTATTAATATTTTCATTTACGCCCGAAAGAAGTTTTTTGTTACTGCGAAGAAAATCATTTAAATTTTTTATAACCAGACCAAACTGGTCACGACTTTCTACAGGCAAATCTTTCATAGAAAAATCTCCCTGGGCAAGAGATTTACTTAAGCGCCTGATTTTATTTATTCGCTTCAAAATAGAAGACATCAAAATAGACATTGAAAGTCCAGTTGCCAAAAGCCCCGAAATCATATGAGGAATCCAATTTAAAACAAAGGCAGCCGCAAAAGCATTTTTGTTATGAAAGTAAGATTCACCATACTCCCCGTAGGTATCCACCATAGAAATCATTACGCCGGCAAAAATACCCCAGACAAGGAAAAAGAGCGTTACCAAAACACGCATTGTAATTCCAAAAGTTATGTCCTTTGAATGAATAGGCAAAAAGCTCAGCCACTTAGAATAAGCCTCTGTCCAAATCGTGTAAAAAACCATGCTTACAAGGCAAACAGCAGAAACCGCAATATAAGCAACGCGCCATGTAGAAGCAGCAGCCCCTGTCATTTTCACAGCAATGGTCACACACAACCAGTACAAAAACGCAGAAGCAACCGGTGTCAGCATATTAAAAAACATTTGCACCTTGTAAGCAAAAGAACATTCCTTTTGAGAACTTTCGCTTCCGTCAAAAGTACAGATTTTTTTTACCGCAATATGGTTTACCAGAAAAACCGCCAGCGCCATAAAAACGTAAAAGACAATCACCGGCGCTGACAAATAAATTTTCATTCTGTCCGCAGAAGAAGTATAAACAACTTTATCTTGAAAAGAAAAAATTAAACCGTAAACAATAGGTGCCACATAAATCAACCAGTTAAGTGCCGTCACTTTTGCTGGTGGCCTTTTTGTCAAAGATTTTTCTTCCATAAAAAATACTCCTTTTTTTTGGGCGTTCCCTTGTCCCATGAAATCATGTGACAAGGTCGGGCTCTCCGTGGCTACGGCTTTCGCCTCCGGTATTTTTGCTTTGCAAAAATACCCGCTTCGCGGCCACTACGATCCCTAACGCACTTCTAGAATTTATTCATCATGTTTAAGACGCCAGTCAATCGTCTTTCGAAGATACTCAACATAATCATTGTCTTTACACATTGTCTTTCCGTCAGCATTAGAGAGTTTTGCAACACTCCTGTCATTACATTCAGTTACTTTCATTACAATGTTTAAAGGTTCCACATCCGTGTCATTTGCAATATAAGTTCCAATTCCAAAAGCAACTTTTATTCTGTCCTTAAAATGCGCATACAAGGCAGACGCTTTTTCAAAATTCAAAGAATCGCTAAACAAAAGTGTTTTTGTTTTAGGGTTAACCCTTTCGTCATGATACTTCTGGTAAAGTTTATCATAATGTTTTATCCACGCTTCACCCCATTCAAAAGGATCCCCTGAATCATGGCGCACACCGCTGAACAAAATGGAATAAGTGTAACCCATATCCAGATGAGCCGTTTCGTCACCAATTGTATCTGTCAAATAAGTTCCATTTAAAACACCATATTCATTTGTCCAACTTTTCATTGCAATCTTATTTGAATAGGCCGGATTGTAAAGAGGATTGCCCTGGCCTGCACACATGATATATTCGTGGGCCATAGTTCCAACTGGGACAACATTATATTTTTTTGCAAGATAAACATTCGAAGTGCCAACACAGAAACTGTCTTTGTATTCGCCATTGCTGCCACACAAAAGCTTTACTGCCAAATCCTGGGCTTGGGCTGAAAGACGGCGACGCAAACCAAATTCAGAAAATGTTCCAATATTATATTTTCCTTCAATCAGCCATTTCCTTTTTTCTTCCAGCTTAAACTTGTATTCTTCAAAAAGTTCATCATAATTATAGGCCATTCTAAAATACACTTCATTGATTATGGCCAAAACAGGAATTTCGTACATGGAAGTATTCAGCCATGTTCCATTCGCTTCTACAGTCAAACCATTTTCACCCTGGTCAGTGATTGTAAAATCCTTAAAGCGGGGCTTCCAAATTTGAAGATGATCAATGTAATCCTCATGCAGCCATTCAATCTTTGAAAGATACAAAAGTTCATCCCCTGTAAAATTCAAATTACAGTAGGATTGAATCTGTTCCTTAATTTCACAAACCATTTCTTTTGTAAAGCGCACACCTTCATTTCTGCATTTAAAAGTCCAGTTAGTTTTATATGAAGGAAACTGATGATAAATAGCTTGTCCCATTGAAAATTTGTACAAATCCGTTTCAAGAAGGCTTGTTATAATCTGATGTAATTTCATATTTACCCCGCTATTTCACTAGCAAACCAATATTAATGGAAGTCAGTAAAAATTGCAATTTTTAGCAGTTCTTTAATTTCAGCCCCCAAAAAATGTAACTTTCACCCACCTTCAGGCCCGAAAAAATGTAAAAATTCCTTGTTTTCAGCCCCTAAAAAATGTAAAATCTAAAACATGGAACGTTTTATCATCAAAAAATTAAAGGAATGGAAAGATAAAAAAAACCGCAAACCTCTTGTTTTGATGGGGGCCAGGCAGGTCGGAAAAACCTGGGTTATGAAAGAATTTGGAATGCAATTTTTCAAAAACACGGCCTACATTTCTTTTTACAATAATTCCCTGGCAAAAAATCTTTTTGAAGAAGATTACGATGTTAAGCGGCTGATTCCGTCTTTGAGCGTTTTATGCGGATTTAACATTACCCCGGGCGACACACTCATTATTTTTGATGAAGTTCAGGAAGCACCAAAAGCCTTTGAATCTTTAAAATATTTTTGTGAAGAAGCTCCTCAGTATCACATAATTGCGGCGGGTTCACTTTTGGGAGTGGCAATTCACAAGGGCGTTTCTTACCCAGTTGGCAAAGTTGAACTTTTAAATCTTTATCCTTTAAGTTTTGCTGAATATTTGTGTGCGGTGGGCGAAAAACCTTTAAGCAATGCCTTGCTCAGTAAAAATTTTTCATTAATCGATTCATTTTCGCAAAAATACATTTATCATCTTAAAAATTATTATTTTGTGGGCGGAATGCCGGAAGTTGTGGAAGCATTTAGAAATCACACGGATTATATTGAAGTTCGGGATTTGCAAAAATCAATTCTTACCCAATACAAAGGCGATTTTGGAAAAAACACTGACGAAAAAGAACTTGTCCGCATAAATATGATTTGGGATTCCATTCCAATGCAACTTGCAAAAGAAAATAAAAAATTCTTTTTTGGGAAAATTAAAAAAGGTGCTCGGTCAAGCGAATTTAAAGTTGCCATTCAATGGCTGTGCGATTCTGGTCTTGTTTACAAAGTGAACCGCGTTAACGAGCCGAAAGTTCCGCTTGCTTCCTACAAGGATTTTTCAGCCTACAAACTTTTTATTCTAGACATCGGGCTTTTATGTGCCATGAGTGGCCTGGATGCAAAATCAATT
>CAVCWN010000030.1:0-2594 GCA_963605975.1 Desulfovibrionaceae bacterium
CGGCATCCTGCTGCAGGAAATGAAACTAGATCCGTGGCTAAGCCGTTATTCCGTTATTATGGTTGATGAAGCCCATGAGCGCAGTTTAAATATTGATTTTGTCCTGGGACTTTTAAAACGCATTCTTGCCGTAAGAAAGGATTTTAAAGTTATTGTTTCATCTGCCACGATGAATGCAGAAGCTTTTAGCGCTTACTTTGGCAACTGCCCTATTGTTACAATTGAAACACCAGTTTTTCCTGTGGCCCTCATCTACGATCCACCTGCTGTAAAAACAAGCACTCTTTCAGATACGGCATGCCAGGCCCTTATGGCAAAAATTGAAAACACAATTGCCCGCATTTTGCAAAACAATGAAGATGGGGACATTTTGGTTTTCTTACCTGGTGAAAAAATCATCAAAGACACAATGCTTCATTTGATGAATTCTTCTTTCCGTTCAAAAATTCACATTCAGCCTCTTTACGGTCGCTTACCAAAAGAAGAGCAGGAAAAAGTTTTTCTTCCTGCCCCACACGGCAAAAAGAAAGTTGTCCTTTCAACAAACATTGCAGAAACATCAGTAACCATAAATGGCATTACCAGTGTAATTGATTCTGGTCTTGCAAAATTAAATTTCTACAGTCCAAAGACTTTTACTTCCAGTTTAATTGAAACTCCTGTAAGCAAAGCCTCTTGCGCTCAAAGAAAAGGAAGGGCCGGCCGCACATGTGAAGGCACATGTTACCGCCTTTATTCCCGCGATGATTTTGAAGAAAGAGATGAATACACAAAGGAAGAAATTTACCGCACAGATTTAAGCGAAGTTGTTTTAAGAATGTCAGAACTAGGCATTACAGAATTTGACAAATTCGATTTCATTTCATCCCCAGGCCACGAAGGCATTTTAGGAGCCGTAGAAACACTGAATATGCTTAAGGCTCTTGAAAGTGACGGTCGCTTAAGTTCAATTGGAAAAATGATGGTAGAGTTTCCCCTGGAACCCCGCATTTCCAGAATCATTGTTGAAAGCATTTTGCACTATCCGGATGTCCTTGATGAAATTTTGATTGCAGCTTCATTTTTAAGCGCCCAGTCACCTTTTGTTTTGCCGGTAGGTGAAGAGATGGATGCCAGAAAAGCCCACCACGCATTCCGTGACATGCAGGGTGACTTTGTAACATACGTAAAACTTTTTAAAACATACACATCAACAAAAAACAAAGAAAACTTTTGCAAAAATAATTACCTCGACGAAAAAGTCATGGCTGAAATTGAAAACATAAAAAGTCAGCTGGAAAGCATCATTTCTGACAGATTTAAAATTCCACTCACTGGTGGCGGCAGCATGGATGACTATCTTATTTGCATAGCCTGTGGAATGATTCAATTTGTATGCGTTCGGGAAGGAAAAGAAACTTACCGGTCGCTTACAGCTGACCACATTCAAATTCATCCTGGTTCTTCAATGTTCAGGACAAATCCTCTTTACATAGTTGCCGGCGAAATTGTAAAAACTTCAAGAATTTTTGCAATGAGCATTTCTCCTTTAACAAAAAATATTTTAAACAAAATAGATCCTAGTCTGGAAAGCAAACTGCTTACCATCAGGGGCAACAAGGGAAAAAGCCTTACCGCTTCCTACGAAATGCCAGACACAAATTTCCGTGACTCTAATAATCTTTTGGATTGGGATGATTCAAAAAAATCAAAAAAGAAAAATGGCCAGGAAAATAAGAAAGCAAGTGAAAAAGAAAATTGTATTTCTTTTGGAGGAAAGACTTTTGAAATCATCAAAAAGAAGGGAAAGAAATTTGTAAAACTTAATTTGCCGGATTTAAAGATTGCTGCTAATGCTGAAAAAGATCAAAATTTGCTTTTAACCATTTCACGCATGAAGGGAAGCATTTACCTGAAAAAAGATTTCCGCCTTATGAATCAGGAAAATCTTGGAATCATCATAAAGGCTGCAAAAATTTTAAATCTTGAACCTATTGCGCCATCTTCTTTCAATAAAAAAGCCAACTACAATATTTTTGACCAAGCAGGAATAAAAAATCTTTGCAAGGCAGTAAGTCAAACGATGAAAGTCACAATCGCAAAATCTTCAACAAAAGAAATGGGCTTCATTTGTCTTTTTACAGATGGCTCTGGAAATTACTGGTTTAAGGTTTCGCGAGGTTTATCAACTGCATTGAATGAAAGCCTTTCTTCCCTTGAAAAATTGATTGATGATTTAAAAGACAAAAATCTTAAAGAGGAAGATAAAGAAAAAATAAATATCATCTACAGGATTTTAAACAGCTTATATGATTGATTTTTTTGTGGGATGGCGAGGCACTTGTGGAGGGGCCTCTTTCGTAAACATACACCGCTTTTGGAAAGAAGCACCGCATTCGTAAAGCAGCCTCTTTCGTAAACAAACACTGCTTTTGGAAAGAAGTGCTGCTTTCGTAAAGCAGCCTCTTTCGTAAACATACACCGCTTTTGGAAAAAAGCACTTCTTTCGTAAAGCAGCCTCTTTCGTAAACAAACACTGCTTTTGGAAAGAAGCACCGCATTCGTAAAGCAGCCTCTTTCGTAAACATACACCGCTTTTGGAAAAAAGCACTTCT
>CAVCWN010000031.1:0-12468 GCA_963605975.1 Desulfovibrionaceae bacterium
TTCCAAAGCTGTGCGCAAAATGGTAAGGACTGAATCCATGTTTTTAAATGATTCACCGGAGCCTAAAACTAACAGTGTGTCGCTTCCTTTAAAAGCCACATACTGGCCGCTTTTCTGGCAAATGATTTTTTTGCTGGAAAAGGTTTGTGTAAAATTTTTTACCGGCGCTAAGGTGCTTACAGTAAGGTCTGTAACAAAAAGTCTTTTTCGCTCAGTCTTTTCACTAAAAAAAAGTGAAATTAAATCGGCCTGGCCCCTGTAAAAATTGATAGTGCTTTTGTCATAACCTGAATTTTCAGGATAGTTAAGAATAAATTTTGACTCTGTCATACAGGGAGGATTTTAATAGTTTTTTGAGTCCATTGCAACGTAGCTTTCAATAACTTCATCCACTCTTTTTATTTCGCGGTCAAGAGTTTTTTTATAGTCCAGTTCTTCTGTTACAATGCGGTTTCTTTCGTCTTCCCAAGACTGCTGGTCTGTAATCCACAAAAAATTAAAATTTGTAGTGGAAGCCTTTTCTGCCCAGAGTTTTGCTTCTTCCCAGTAGTAGTAGCCGGCCTGGTAAAAACTTTTTGCCTTTTCCAGATTCCTTAAATATTCGTCTTTCCAGGGGGCGTCGTAAAAATATGCAACCTGCTTGTCATAAATGCGGCCCAGCCTTAAGTGCTGTTCGACCAGTTTCAGGTTTAAGTGCATCATGAACATGTAGCGGTATTTTTCCCACTCTTCTTCTGTCTTGATTTTGGCCATTGCGTAAAGAGGGTTCGCAAAAGGAGCTTCTACTGCTTTTTCCAGCCAGTAAATGTTTTCAAGACAGTCATCTGATGTCTGGGCATATTGAATGTGGTAAAGTTTGTAGTAATCTTCCTTATATTTACAGACATAGGCAAAGGAATTGTTTAACAAAATAAACAAAAGCAAAAAAGCTGCTGCTGCCTTGAGAAAAAATGACTTTTTTATTCCAGAAAAATTATAAAAATTCCTTTTCACATTGCCATTATCGGAAGAAAAATAAATGATTTTAAGGGCAATTTTTTTTAGATGGCCTTTAATCTGGATAGATAACAATTTTTTTCTAGAAAACGCTTCTTAGTTTTGACGGATTGCATTTGGCCCTGTAAAAGAAATATTTGTAGTTTTTTCAATTTCTTCTATTATGTTGCCATTTATTTTTTCAATGCTTTGGCAGGCGTCAAGGACTACAATTTTCATTCCCTGGCCCTTTTTTTGGGGTGAATATTCATCCAAAAGATTTTTATAGTTACAGGCAGTTTTTTCCAAAAAAGATTCTTTTTCGTAAATTTCTTTTACATCTCTTGATTGAATGCGCTTTAAGGAAGCACTTGGCTGAATGTCAAAGTAAAAAAGCAGCTGGGGCAGGGGAAATTTTGAATTCAGCATTTGAACTAGACTTGCATCTCCGTCAGTTGCCTGGTAGGCCAGACTTGAAAAAATGTATCTGTCAGAAATAACTACCTTGTTTTTAAGGCAGGCTTCTTTTACTCCTTTTACAAGAAGCTGCCTGTCATCAGGACAAAGAGTCATTTTGCCGTTTATGTGTTCATTTCTGTCTGCTGCAAACAAAAACGCTGCTGTTTCAGCCTCTACTTTAACATCACCTTTCAGCATTTGTCTTAAAAACTTACCTGTGGGGTCTCCAGTCGGTTCTGCCGTAAAAAGCAGATTTTCATTATTCAATTCCTTTAATTTTTTTATTTGAGTTGAAGTACCAGCTCCATCAATTCCTTCAAAAACAATAAAATTTTCCAAAATCATTTTTCCCTCCACAAAAGAGTCATATCAAAATTAAAATTAGTAATTTAAGGGCATCTCTAAAAATTGCAATTTTTAGAGGCTTCCTTAATGGACTTTACGATGTTATTTTTATACAATAAATTGGCAATTTTTTAAAGGAATTTACCGAAAATTTAGAGGATCCGGGGTCAAAAGAAGGCGTGAATTCAAGAAAAAGAAAAATCCTTATAGTAATTTCATGTTTTCTCATGTTTTCTGCAGCTTCTGTGGCAGTTGTAAAGCCTCTTTACAATAAGCTGGAATCCTTGATTTTAACTTACAAAGACAAGGCTCTGGACGTCCTTTACGAAAAAACTGGTCTTGCCATTTCCTACAAATCCCTTTCTCCGTCCATTTTGTCCGGAATAAAACTGAGGGGCATAAATGTTTACGACAGGGATTCAGGATTGTCCCTTTTTACATGCAAAAAAATTTCTCTTTCATATTCACTTAAATCTTTGTTAAAGAAGGATTTTGATCACGTTTTTACCATGCTTAACATCATGGATGTTAACTTTGACTATACAGCTAAAGACCACCCGCAAATAGAAGGCAAGCTTGAGGAAATAATTAATGAAGGTTCGAAAGAAGAAAAAGAAGCATTTGTTTTTTCCCAGGAATTTGTTGAAGAAATAAAGGATTATCTTTTTATTTTGCCCTTTAATGTTCAGCTTCGTAAGGCACAGCTGCACTTTGCTTTTGACAAAAATGATATTTCTGCTACAGTAAATTCACTCCTTCTTCAAAAGGATGAAGATGGAGTTGCCATTTCCTGTTCTGCCAGGGGCCAGGCTTTGGCCAGTCTTGAAGCCTTAAAAGGTCAGACTGTCGGTTTAAAAATAGATCTTAATGCGAAAATTCTTGACCGCATAGAAGACAGTTCTGTTTTTCTTAGCGTAGACACTCATTCTAAGGCAGACTATTCCCTTGCTTCTATGGAATATCTTTTCAGGTATGGGGATGGGATTTTTCATTTAAATTCCATACAGCAGTCCCTTCCTTATGACATTTCCATTTCTTACGATGTGAACACCAGCCAGGCGGATTTGCACCTTTCTACTCAGAATTTAAATCCTTTTTCTCTAGTAAAAATGCCGCCCCTGCCATCTCCGTGGAATAAAATTAACGGCAGCCGCTTTTCTTTGGACGGCGATTTTTCCCTAAACACAAAGTCACTTCTTTTTTCATGGAATGCTATGGGCCGCATTGCCCTTTCTTCAAACCTTGTGCCTGGTGGGGAAAGCGTCAGTTTAAATCTTAAGGGAAATAACAGTGACATTTACATAAAGTCTTTAAACGCGACAGGTCAAATGCTGGACGCTTCCCTTAGCGGTACTTTTAACATTCCGTCTTTGGACCCTCTTGTTACTGCAAATGTAAATTATTTTACCCTGCCAAATGGAAATCAAGTGAGTGGTGAACTTTACCTTGAAAAACAAAAGGGCAAATATGTAGCTTTTATCCCTCAACTTTTTTTAGGGGAAAAATCTTTTACTGCTTTACAGGCCCAGGCCGCTTTTAAAAATCAGGCACTGGATTTTTCTTTCAGTGTGAGTGACTATTCCCATTACGAATATTCAAGCCCTGCAGAACTTAGCCTTGAAGGACTTTTGCAAATGGGGGCAAATCCTGAAATCCAAGTGATTGTAAATATTTCAAATTTATTTGCGGATTCTGTTATGGAAAGCATTGCCTTTTGTCTTGATGAAGATGCAGCTGCTTCCCTTATGCAGGCAAAGGAAAATCTTCCGCCATTTATTATGAGTAACCAGATTTATATTTCTTCGGATTTTAAATCTTTAACATACAATTCACCCTATACAATTATTGCTAACACTAAAGAAGCTAAGCAGGCCCTCCTTTTGTCTTTTGACGGAACCTTGGACAATCTTCAGATAAGCCAGGCCGATCTTCTTTACAATAATTTTAATTTGCAGGCAAAAGTTTCTGCTGATATGGACATTAAAAACCGCCAGTTCATTTTTACAACAGACTTTAACCTTAATTCCATACCATATCATTTAAATGGTTCTTTCCTAGACGGCAACTGGTTAAACCTTACAGGCAACTACGGATTTGACTTGATGCTCAATATTGGAAAGACTCTTTACGGAAGCGCAAATTTTACAAACTTACCCTTAAGTTATTCAGACATTCTTTTTTATTCTTCCATGAGGTCAACTTTTGAATATGACCTTGAAGGTAAATCTTTTCTGGAAAATACATTTAAAATCAATCTGGAAAATTTTGAAATTCATGAAGACAGCAAAAAAATTGCCTTTGACCCGAAAATTTCTTTGTCTGGTTTGATGGACAATTCCGGCCTTAAACTTGATTCCATTTCTTATTCGGACAAAACATCTTCTTTGTTTGGTTCTGCCAGTGCTGTATGGGCTTTGACTGACGGAACAATAGATTCCATTTCTTTAAAAATGAACATGGACAATCCTCTTTCAGAAGAAAAAATTTCTTTGCAGGGGTCTCTTACTTCTCCACTAAAAGAAAGTGGCAGTGGGGCAGAAAAAGTCAGCATGGGAAAAATAGAGACAACTCTTACGGGAAAAAGTGAGTCGAAAAATCAAGAGCAAAATCAAGTTGAAAATCAAAAGCAAAATCAAAGTGAAAAGTCTTCAAAAGAAATTTCACTTTTGGATTACAAACTTTTGCTTACGGCAGACCTTGCTCAAATTGCCATGAACCGTTTTATGAGCGGCCAGTATGATGATGACACACTGAACGCTTTTTTAAGGGTTGACGGTACTTTAAAAAATCCTTATGCGGCACTCAACATTCAGCGCTTCCGTTGCGAAATGAACGGGGTGCCTCTTACGGCAGGCGGTGTTATCACATTTGAAATTAAAAATGACAGTGAATGGAATTTAGATCTTACTAATCTTTATGCCCATTATAATTTTGCCCAGATTTCATCTTTTACCGGTTCCCTGAACTTGAAGTCGTTTAACGGCAACTTTACCAGCCAGGCCCTGCTTACTTTAGGCGATAAGGATTTAAGAATTCCTTTAACAATAAAACTTTCAAATCTTTCTCCGTCAAGCGAAAACTTTTTCCCGGATCTTTTAAAAATCAATTTAACAAGTCCTGCCATGACCGGTTCTCTTTTGCAGGACAAAATTCCCCTTGATTTTGAAATTGTAAGAATGAAGGGTATGTGGACTTTTAAAAGCGATGACAATATGGGCATTACAGGATTTTACACTGACAATGGCGGTATCTCCTTAAAGATAAACGAAAGTAAACCCCTGCATTTTAATCTTTCAGGTAACATAGAATTTGCAAAAAATGCCTTGAATTTAAAACTTTCAGATTTTTACTTGGACGCTGCCCAATTTGCAAAATATTTTAACTCTTCATATTTTTCTCTTTATTCGGGACTTATTGACGGCTATATTGATTTGTCTGGAGTTTTTACAGACCCATATCTTGACGGCCAGTTAAATGTCATGAATCTGGATTTTAATCTTCCAGATTTTATACCTGAGCATTTTACGTCAAAGGGCTTTTCTTTAAATATGACACAGGATGACATCACTTTAAAAGATTCAGTTTTTTCAATAAAGAATACAGATTTACTTGTTGACGCAGAAGTGATTTTGGACAGGTGGTCTTTGGACAAACTTAACTTTACCGCAAAAACTACTGGGGATTCCGGCATTCCTCTGGATGCAAAAGTTCCTTTGGTAAGTGCAAAGGGCAATCTGGGCCTTGACCTTGAAATGTCTTATAACGGGGACGATTTGGATGTAAAAGGTTCTTTAAGTCTGGACAAGTCAGAAATTACTGTCCTTGATACAACTAAACTCGGTTCCCTTAACCAGGACAAGGGTGATTCCTCCGGGGAAAGTAAAAAGACTGCTTCGTCTTCTTCGTCAAAGTCTTCCTTGAATGTAAATGCGGATGTTACTCTTTTAATAGGACAAAAGGTTCATTTTGTTGTAAATCCTATTGTCCGCGCCCTGATTGCTCCTGGCACACCGGTAAACCTTATCTTGAACACGGCAGAAGGTCTTTGGACAGTTAAGGGGGATGTTGTTCTTCGTGGTGGAGAAGTGTCTTATTTAAATAGAAACTTCTATCTAAAAGAGGGTAGAATCATTCTTGATGAAAACCAGGATGCCTTTGACCCTAACATTACAATTCGAGCCGAAACCCGTGAACATGATGAAAACGGTGACAGCGTTACAATCAGCCTTTCTGCCGTAAGACAAAATATTTCAAATTTCAATCCGTCACTTTACTCAACTCCTGCAAAATCCCTGAATGAAATTTACCAGCTTTTGGGCCAGGCCGTTGTAGGTGATTCAGAAGATGTGGGCGGACTTTTGCTTTCTACACTCGATTATGGCGTCCAGGTAACGGTTTTGCGTAAACTTGAAAACTCATTGCGTGACTTGTTTAATTTTGATATATTTTCTATCCGAACGGCCTTGCTGCAGAATACCATTAAGCAAAGTCTTAATATGAATTCTAACAGCGATAAAGCCTATTCTATTGGTAACTATTTTGACAATTCAACTGTTTATATTGGTAAATACTTCGGGGAATCGGTGTATTTGGATGCCATGATGCACTGGAACTACGACGAATTAGCCCAAGAGTCTGGAGAATCTTCTACGGGGCTTGTTTTCCAACCGGAAATCGGCCTTGAGCTTTCTTCGCCATTTGCCAATATCAGATGGAATTTTGCTCCTGATTTAAAGGATTTGCAAAATTCTTTTGTTAACGGTAATTCAATTACCCTTTCCTGGAGGCTGTCATTTTAAAATGCTGCTCTTCAAATTTTTGATAGAAAGGGACCTTTAAAAACTTAAGTTTTAGAGGTTTCCTAAAATTGTAAAATCAGGCTTTAACTTTGATTTTAAGCCTTGTTTTTACAGCGGTAAGATAGTGACTAACATTTATTTTTTTTGCGTTAAGCCTTAAGGCAGCGCAAATCGAGGAATTTTATGCGTAATAAGCCTTACTTCCTGTTTTTGGTTGAACTTTTTTTGATTTTTGCCATTTCATCTCCCTTGTTTGCTCAGGAAGATGACGGCTGGTACTGGGACAAACCCATTAAGTCCATTTCTTTCCAGGGACTTTCTTCTGTAAAAAACAGTGACCTTGAAGGTCTTACAAGTTCTTTTATTGGAAAAAATCTTACAGAAGATGTTTTTGCTGATTTGCTTAACAGACTTTTTGCCTTAAATTATTTTGATGACGTAAACCCGCGTGCTGTTCCGGGTGACGCAAAAAAATCAAGTGTAAACATTGTTCTTGTCGTAAAGGAAAGTCCTGTAATCAAAAAAATTGAATTTAAGGGCAACGCAAAAGTCCGCCTGGGTGAATTAAAAGAAGCCATAAGCATAAAGGAAAATGATATTTATTCTTCCAGCAAGGTTTTGTCTGACGAAAGGGCCATTCGTGACTACTACATCAACAAGGGCTATACCGCTGTAAAGGTTTCATCTGTTGCTGACAAAAATGATGATGGCATTGTTGTCAAATTTAATATTTCTGAAGGAAAGCAGACTGTTGTTTCTTCAATCAAATTTGAAGGAAACGCCATTGTTACAGATAAAACCTTAAAAAGCAAACTTTCCCTTAAAGAAGCAGGCTTTATGCAAAAGGGTGAATTCAAAGAAGCTTCCCTTGACCAGGACACTCTTGCAATCAACACCTATTACCACAACCGCGGTTACATAGAAGCTTCTGTAATCGATGTAAAAAAAGATACATCTTATAACGAAGAAAAGCAGCGTGACGAACTTACAGTCACTTTTGTAATTCAGGAAGGAACACAGTATTCTTTTGGGGGAATCACTTTCAGCGGAAACAAAATATTTTCTACTGAACAGTTAAATTCTCTTGTCAAACTGAATGCCGGTGAACTTTATAACGAAACAAAACTTCGCGAAAGCATTTATGCTGTTCAAAATCTTTATTACGAAAACGGTTATACTTCAAATCAGTTTAACGAACACATGCAAAAGGATGCGGAATCAAGGACAATTTCTTATTCCCTGCAGATTGTGGAAAATGCAAGAAGCCATGTTGAACATGTTTTGGTTAAGGGAAATTCTAAAACAAAAGATGAAGTTATCCGCCGTGAAATTCCTATTGAAGACGGAGATATTTTTTCTAACACAAAAGTTTATACTGGTTTAAGAAATCTTTATAACCTTCAGTATTTCTCTTCTATCGTTCCTGAAGTAACACCTGGTTCGGAAAGTAACCTTGTAGACATTGTCTTTAATGTAGAAGAAAGCAGTACAACGACCCTTGACTTTGGTTTTACGTTCTCTGGCGTTTCTGACCCGGACGAATTCCCGGTTTCGATTTTTGCTAAAATTACAGATTCCAATCTTTTTGGTTCAGGCCGCTCTCTTTCTGCCGGAATTAACCTTTCTACCACAGAGCAGTCTGCAAATTTAACCTATGGTCAAAACTGGTTATTTGATCTGCCTATAACATTCAATGCTTCAATCAGTTATGCTCACCAGAATCTTTACACTTTGGTAAACGAATTTTTGCCAAGCGGTCTTATGGAAGATGATTCTTACTATATGGAATACAACAGCCACGACTTTACTTTCAGCCTGGGTGTGGGTAGAAGGTGGACTCCTGACTGGGCAATTCTTACAGTCGCAACAGGAATTTCAAGTTCCCTGGTAAACAATGTTTACGATTCAACCATTTATACTCCAGTTGATTCATCTGTTTCTGACTACAATAACAACTGGGAACCTCGCAATTCCATTTATGCTTCATTTTCAATTGATGACCGCGACATAAATTATGACCCTTCTAATGGCTGGTTTGCCAGTGAAAAACTTTCATGGTACGGTCTTATGCCTGAAGGATTTATGCCATTTGCTCCTACTTGGGGTGAAACACAGTTCTATGTAAAGACAGATACAAAGGCTGAAATTTACAAGACACTTTGTAACATTCCAATCACAGATTCTTATTCATTAAAGCTTGTTCTTATGGGATATTCAAATTTTACTGCTGAATTCCCAGCCTTTGATTCATCAATCAAAAAGGCAAACAAACTTTACATTGACGGTATGTTTAATGGACGCGGCTGGTCAATTTATAATGTTAAGCGCGGTCAGGCTTTGTGGAACAACACAGTAGAACTTCGTTACCCTGCTGTTCCAGGTGTTTTGGCAGTTGATCTTTTCTTTGATGCCAGCATGATTAAGCCTACATTCACAGAGGTCTTTACTGATTTTGCCAATGCGGATGACTGGTACTTCAGCTTTGGTCCAAGTATCCGCTTCTCTTTGCAGCAGTTCCCTTTAAGATTCCTCTTTACAAGTACCTTCCAGATTGGGGAAAATGGGGTAGTCTGGATGGATAAATACGGTGACTCTGTAGATAACTTCTGGAAGAGTATACACTTTACTTTGTCTTTCTCTTTGACAAACAGATAATGTTGGATTATAAAAAGTGAAGGAAAATTCCTTGTGGAAATATACCTTTGCTTTTGAAAATATGTGTCTTTTGCACAAGACACAATAGGAGATTTTACATGAAAAGTTTTTCTTTAAAAAAAGGTCTTGTATTTTGCCTTTTTGCCCTTGCTTTGACAGGAACAAAAGTTTTTGCCCAGCAGATTACAAAATTTGCAGTTGTTGATACTGACCGCATTTATCAGTCTTACTACAAAAATTCAACTGCATTAAAGAATTACGAAAACAAGAAAAATGAATTCCAAAAGGAAATTGACAAGCGTACAGAAGAATTGCAGCAGCTTCAGCAGACAAAACTTACTTATGAAAAAGCTGGTGACAGTGAAATGTCAAAATCTGTTCAAAGCGAAATTTCTACAAAAACCCAGTCTTTGACAGATTACATCAATGCTAAAAATATTGAACTTGACAAGTTGAAGAATAATTTAAAAAAGAATGACGCTTTTTATCAGAAACTTTATGCTTCAATAGCAAAAATTGCTGAAAAAGACGGTTATTCAATGGTTCTTTCTTTGCAGGATACAGCATCCATTTTGTGGTATTCAAATTCAGTTGATATTACAAATGATGTTATCCGCGAACTTGGTTTAAGAGTAAGATAATAAATGTCTGAAGAAACAACCCCTCTTCTGGCTCAATATCAGAGCATAAAGGATGAGCATCCAAATGAGGTGCTCTTCTTTAGACTTGGAGACTTCTACGAAATGTTTAATGACGATGCCGTAGAAGTTTCCCGTCTTTTAAATTTAACCCTTACCCACAGAGCTTCTTCTCCAATGTGCGGCATTCCCTATCATGCAGCAAAGATTTATATTGCCAGACTTTTACGCCTGGGTAAAAAAATTGCAATTGCTGAACAAGTTGGTGAAATTGCTCACGGCAAGGGACTTACCGAAAGGAAAGTTATAGAAACAATCACTCCGGGAACAGCAACAGAAAGTGAATATCTTGAAGGCAACAATAATAACTATCTTGCGTCTTTTTGCATTGTTAAAGACATGTGTGCCTTTGCTTTTATTGATGTTACAACCGGCGAATTTAAGGCAACTTCTTTTCCTAAAAAAGAAATGTCACTTTCCTTTCCTAAAGAAGTGGGGCGCATTTGTCCAAAAGAATTGCTTTTGCCGGAAAGCCTTCGCGACAACGAAATCATAAAAGAAACAATTCTTTCGTTAAAGAATTTAAGTCTTTCTTTTTACCCTGACTGGAATTTCAATAAAGAATTGTCTTACAAAAGACTTTTAAGGCAGTTTAACACTCAAAGTTTAAGGGCCTTTTCTTTAACAGAAGATTCTGTAGAAGTTATTCCTTCTGGCTTTCTTTTGTCTTACCTTGAAAACACAACAAATTCTCATACTCCCCACATAAACGGAATCAGCCTTTATTCAGATGCCCAGTATTTGATTATTGATGATTCAAGTCGCAGAAATCTGGAAATAACAGAAAATCTGCGAGAGGGAACAAAAGAATTTTCTCTTTTAGAATGTCTTAATTTTACATGTACTGCTATGGGCAACCGAATGTTAAGGCAGTGGCTTTTGTTCCCCCTTACAAACCTTAAGCAAATTGAAGAAAGGCAAAATCATATAGAAGTTTTTGTAAAAGACACAAGCCTTTTGCACCGTATCCAGGATGCTTTGGGCGGTATTCTTGACATTGAGCGCCTTGCCGCAAGAATTGCCATGGACAGGGCCCATGCCAAAGATTTGCAGGCTTTAAAAACCAGCCTTTCCTTGTGGATAAAAGCGTCTGCTCTTTTGGAAAAATTTGATTTTTCTTCTATTGATTTGCAGGATGCCCTTTCGATTGTAAATTTAATTGACCAGGCCATTTTGGACGATCCTTCTACATCACTTACGGATGGTTCAATCATAAAAGACGGCTGGAATGAAGAACTTGATCACTGGCGTGACATTCACAATAACTTTAATCAGGTTTTAGAGGAGTACACAGAAGAAGAAAAAGAAAAGACTGGCATTCAAAATTTAAGAATCCGCAAAAACGGTAACATGGGATATTTTATTGAAGTAACGAAGGGCAAACTGGATAAAGTCCCGGAACATTTTATGATGAGACGTACCCTTGTTAATGCCCAGCGCTTTACTACAGAAAAACTTCAGGATCTTGAAGAAAAACTGAATGAATCATCAGGAAAAATCCTTGAACTGGAGCGTGACCTTTTTATACAGGTGCGTTCTTCCATAAAAGAAAAAGTTTTGTATTTAAAGCAGCTCGCTTTTCAAATTGCCTATACCGATGTTTGTGCTTCTCTTGCAAAAGCTGCATGTAAAAATTCATGGGCAAGGCCTCTTATGACTCAGGATAAAGTTTTTGATGTAAAAAAAGGCCGTCACCCTGTCGTAGAAGCCCACATTCCCACTGGTGAATTTGTTGCAAATGATTTGTCCCTTATGACAGAAGAGGAAAGTGATAAAATAACTTTTGCCCTTATTACTGGTCCTAACATGGCCGGAAAAAGTACCTACCTAAGGCAAAATGCCCTTATAGCCCTTTTGGCTCAGACAGGTTCCTTTGTGCCTGCAGAAAGTGCTAGGCTGGGCATTGTGGACAGAATATTTTGCCGTGTAGGAGCCAGTGACAATCTGGCCCGTGGTGAATCTACTTTTCTGGTGGAAATGACAGAAACGGCTTCTATTCTGCGCTCGGCTACAGAAAATTCCCTTGTCATTATGGATGAAGTTGGGCGGGGCACTTCTACAGAAGACGGTCTTTCAATCGCCTGGGCTGTAAGTGAATACCTTTTAAATAAAATCAAGTGCAAGACTCTTTTCGCAACCCACTATCACGAACTTACCCGAATGCAGCACAAAAATATGATAAAGCTTTGCATGGATGTTCAGGATACAGCAAATGGAATTCTTTTTTTAAGAAAAGTAATTCTGGGCTCAAGCGAAAACTCCTATGGAATACATGTTGCTTCCTTGGCCGGTCTGCCCCAGAGTGTAATCGAAAGGGCTGTTTTTATCCTCCACAAAATTCAGGACCAGGCCGAAGAAAAGGCTATTCCTTCCACCTGTGATTTTGAGCAAAAAGAAGAAAAGCAAAATCCAGAAAAAAAAGAAGTTGAATCTTTGACGGGGGCGCTTTTTTCTGACGAAGAAATGATTTTAGATGAAATCCTTTCCCTGGACACAGATAATATGTCCAGGGAAAGGATTTCATCTAAAATCATTTC
>CAVCWN010000032.1:0-9346 GCA_963605975.1 Desulfovibrionaceae bacterium
GATTTAAGAAGCCATATAATTTTTTTATAAGAGGAAAGATGCAAATAAAATTGCAAGACCTGCTCCTGAAATAAGAACAATAGCGCTTGCAGCAAGTGAAATTATTCCACAGATAAAACCTGCTGTTGCCATTCCCTTTTTGTTTGAATCACTTTTGCCTTTTATGCCAAAAATGATTGCAAGAATTCCACAGACAATTCCTGGAACGCCTCCAACAGACGAAAGTAAAGCAACAATTCCTAAAACTAAAGATGCTACTGCCATTTTAAACCTCTCTTTGTATTTTTGCCAAACTTAACTGCACGGTGAAATTATTACAAAAATAATTTTCTTTGTCTACAAAGCTTAGTTTTGAAAGTGCCGTTTTAAAAATTCGTTTAAAAAAAATGTTTAAAAAAAATGTTTAAAAAAAATGTTTAAAAAAAATGTTTAAAAAATGCCACACTTTTTTTATTCGATTTTTTGAATGGGAATTTTCCAAGTGGCCTTTATGTACAAAATTATTAAAAATCAGTAAAATGTTTTTTGATGCGTGACTGTTATAAAATTTTAGGCGTTTCTAAAACAGCTGGGGCTGCAGAAATCAGAAGGGCCTACAGACAAAAAGCAAAACTTCTTCATCCAGATTTAAATCACAGCGAAAATGGTAATGAAGAATTTCTTGAACTTAAGCAGGCTTATGAAATTCTTTCAAACCAACAGGCACGAAAACTTTTTGACTCTGAACAATTTTATAAAGATCATTTTGATTTTTCCAGGAAAAAAAGTGATTCCTTCGATTACAGAACATGGCTTTTGGAACGCGGTGATGATGAAAGCATGGCAAAATTAATTTTATTTGATTTGCTGCACCACCGGGAAGACATGGCTGTTGAACGTTACAAAGAAATGAATATGAAAAGAAGCAACTTTAGAATGAGCCGCTATTTTACCCGCGAAGATTTTATGGACTACGGTTTTATTCTTACAGAGGAACTTTTTTTGCGCCAGGAATATTACGACGCTGCCATTTTAATTTCACAAGTCATCCTTATGAATTACACTTACGATTATTTTAAATTTTTTATTGAGGATGTAAAAGATTTTGCCCGCAAAATTTTTAGAAATAATATTGAACACAAAATGAGTGATGAACTTGCCCTTGATGCATGGGAACGCGCCTTGGAACTGCGTCTTTCAAAAGATGATGATGTTTTTTTCTTAAGAAAAATGGCTGACGCTTACGAAAGAATAGGGGACAGTGTGAGTGCAAAAATCTGCCGCCAGGAAAGTGTAAGGCTTTCAAGTTAAATGTGTAAATATTGTTTACAAGGAATGCACACTTCTTTAGTAAACATTTTAGAGGCTATATATGATTCGGTTAAAGAATGAAAAACAAATTGAAGGAATTAGAAAAAGCTGCCACGAACTTGCAGACTTGTTTAACGAAATAATTCCTAAAGTAAAACCTGGCGTAAGCACTTACGAAATTGACCAGTGGTGCCAGGACTTTTGTAGAAAGTACGGCGGAAAGCCTGCATGGATGCTGGAAGGTTTTCCTGGAATGGCATGCATTTCTATCAACGAAGAAGTCATTCACGGAGTTCCATCAAAGCATAAAATTGTAAAAGATGGTGACATTGTTTCTTTGGATATTGGAATTGATTTGAATGGTTACATTTCAGATTCGACCCATACTGTGATGGTAGGAAATGTTAAGCCTGAAATTAAAAAACTGGTCAGGGTAACAAGAGAAGCTTTGCTGGCAGGAATTGATGCGTGCCGGCCGGGAAACAGAATTTCAGATATTTCAAAAGCGGTATATGACATTTGCTATGAACAAAATGGATATGGCGTTGTTTATGATTACTGCGGTCATGGGGTTGGACTTGAAGTTCATGAAGATCCAAGCATTCCGAATTGTCCAAGCCGCGGACCAAATCCCCGCATACAGGCAGGAATGGTTTTGGCAATTGAACCGATGGTAAATATTGGAACAGATGATGTGGAAATTGCTGAAGGTTCTGATTGGACTGTGATTACTTGCGATGGCAGCTGGAGTTGTCACGAAGAACACACTGTTGCAGTTTATCCAGATCACACAGAAATTTTATCTGACTTGAATTACAATGGTAATGCCTGTCAGGTTTAAAAATAAGGGAAGCTCTAAAAGGCGCAATTTTTAGAGACTCCCAAAAATCTAAAAAATGATTTTAAATTTTACCCGGATATTTTAAAATTGAATTTTGAAAATGTCCTAAATCAAAGTAGTGGAGAAAAAAATGGCAAAGATTCAAATGAAAAATGCTATTGCGGAACTGGATGGCGATGAAATGACCAGAGTCCTTTGGGCTGTAATCAAGGAAAAACTTTTACTTCCTTTCATTGACTTGAACACTGAATATTATGACCTGGGCTTAAAGAGCCGCGATGACAGTGATGATAAAATTACTTACCAGGCAGCCGAAGCCATTAAGCGTCTGGGGGTAGGCGTAAAATGTGCAACAATTACTTCCAATGAGGCCCGTGTTAAAGAATATAATCTTAAGCAGTTGACCCGTTCGCCAAATGGAATTATTCGCGAAACTTTGGACGGAACAGTTTTTCGCGCTCCTATTTTTGTAAAAAATATTCACTGCTGCGTAACAAGCTGGAAAAAGCCTATTGTTCTTGGCCGCCACGCTTATGGTGATGTTTACAAAAACTGCGAAATAAAAGTTCCTGGTCCTGGCAAGGCAGAACTTGTTTTTACAGGTGATGATGGAAATGTAATCCGAAAAACAATTCAAGTTATGACAGGTCCTGGAATTCTTCAAGGCATTCACAACATGGATTCTTCGATCGAAAATTTTGCACGCTGTTGTTTTAATTACGCCCTAGACAAAAAAATCAGTGTTTGGCTTGGCACAAAAGATACAATCAGTAAAATTTATGACGGAAACTTTAAAGCCATTTTCCAGAGAATTTATGATGAAGAGTTCAAGGACAAATTTGAAAAGGCCGGCATAGAATATTTTTATACTTTGATTGATGATGCAGTTGCACGCGTTATGAAAAGCGAAGGTGGTTTTTTGTGGGCAACAAAAAATTATGATGGTGACGTTATGAGTGATATGATTGCTTCTGCATGCGGTTCACTTGCAATGATGACATCTGTTTTGGTTAGTCCGGACGGTAAGTTTGAATTTGAAGCAAGTCATGGCACTGTTCAAAAACATTACTACCGCTATCTTAAGGGTGAAAAAACTTCAACCAACCCTGTTGCAACAATTTTTGCATGGACAGGCGCTCTTGCAAAACGCGGTGAACTTGATTCAAACCAGGAACTTGTTGACTTTGCAAAAAAACTGGAAATGGCAACACTTTCTGTTATTGAAGAGGGAATTATGACTGGTGACCTTGCCCGCCTTTCAGATCCTGCAGCAAAGAAAATTGTAAACAGCTGGGAATTCATTGATGAAATTGCAGCAAGACTGTAAGTAAAAAAAATAAATCGCAAAAAGGTTTAAGGGTGCAATAATGGGTGCCTTTAAGCCTTTTTTGTTTTTTAAATTTGGTGGGAGAATGTGATGGGGTGGTTTAGGGAAGTAGTGTTTGTTTACGAAAGCGCGACTGTTTACGAAAGCGGTGGGTGTTTACGAAAGCAGTGGGTGTTTACGAATACACTACTTGTTTTCTAAATCCAAACCTCTTTCCAATCCAATCATCTAATTTACAAAATCCCATCCGCAAAAAAAATCATTCCTCTGTCCAGTTTCTGGCAAGTCTTATTCCGATTGTTCCAAGTCGATTTTCAGGATCCATGTTTGAACGGTCAGCTACACGGCAGTAAACATTATCATCCCAGATGGAACCGCCCCTTATGATTCTGTAAGAACCAGATGAAGGCCCCTTTGGATTTGATTCAGGACTTTCGTAATAATAATATGATGAATAAAAATCCCAGCACCATTCTGAAACATTTCCAGTCATGTCATAAATGCCAAGTGCGTTTTTCATTTTTCCAGCCACCTGGTGCGTCACTCCATCCGAATTATTTTTAACCCAGCCTGCCTCGCTGGCCGTGTTGCTGCCAGAATATCTGTATGGAGAATTGTTTGTTCCTTCAACTGCCGCATATTCCCACTCTGCTTCTGTTGGCAACCTGAAACCGTTTGCCGTAAAATCACATTCAACTTTACCTTCCATGTGCTGGCCCTTGTGAGGACTGTAATTCCATTCGTATGGATTTTTAGAATTGTTAAGAGAGTAGCATGGATTTTTTCCTGTCATCAGTGAAAGCAAATTGCAAAAATAAATTGCATCATACCAGCTGACTCTTTCAACAGGCAAATTTTCACCCTTGTAAAAAGCAGGATTTTCTTCCATCACCGTTTCGTACAAAAGTTGAGTAACCTCTGTGGAAGAAATTTCAAATGGTGACATTTGTAAAGAATGAACTGGTTTTTCACGTGGGTATCCTCTTGAAGACCCCATGGAAAAAGTTCCGCCTTCAATTTTTATCATTGTTATGTAGCTGGAAATATTTTTTCTAAAGGAAAGACTTTTGTAAGAAGAGCGTTCGTGCAAAAGATGACTGTATGGAGAAGAAAATCGCGTGGCAGAAATATTTACAGACATTTCCGGCAGATTGTAAGAATAGTTTTTTGTAAAACCACTTATGTCACCATAAGAAAGATAAAGTGCCTTTGGAATGATTTTTATTTTTCCTGAATCTAAAATTTTTTCAACACTCTTTGACGGGTTTACAAAAGTGTAACTTTTTCCATTTTTGCAGTGCCTGGCTTCAAGTAAAATATTTCCATTTAAATCACTTATGTAAAAATCAAGAGAATAAAATTCAGGTGAATATCTTGCAGCGGAAAATATTTCTTTTCCCTTCCGAATGTAGCCTGGGATAAATTCGCTTGCTTTTTTATTTGCAGTTCTAGGCCAGTCAAGATTTAAATTTTTCCAGCCTTCATTATTTACTCTGTCAAAACCTTTTTGAACAGCATCGTAGATTTCAAGGTACTTTGGATTGAAATGACTTTGAAGGGAAATTGAATAGGTAATATAATTTTTTCCATAACCCATTTTTCCTTTTTTTAAATTTGAAAAATCAAAAGAAAGAGGGCAATTTGTAATCCAGAAGGAATCGAATTCTTCCTGCAGTCTTCTCCAGCCAAGTTCTGTATTGTTAAAACCTTTTACTTTTGGAAAGCCACTTTTAATTCCATTTATCAATGTGTCAAAAGCTTCGTATGCTTGGTCTGCGCCATTTGCTAAATCCAGTGTCATAGCATCGTAGTAGTAGCTTAACGCGTGAATATATTGAAATTTTTCTTCAGCTTCTTTTCCTTTTTGAATTAATTGATTGTAGTCTGCTTCTTGTGAAAAAAAAGCAAATGCAGAAAAGAGAAAAATCAAAATCGAAAAGAATAATTTTTTTTTCTTAAACAAAATTATTTTCCAAAATCAAAATAAAAATCAGTAACAAAAAAAGCAAAGCTTTCGGCTAAATCTTTTAAAAAGAAAAAGCCTTACTAATTTTCGGAAAAAAAAATGCAAATGTTTAGAAAAAGCTTTTCTAGTAATTTTTTTTCTATCAACTTTTTCCCTATCTTCCAAACAAATATTTTTTTTGCTAATATATGGCGTGCTAAAATTCTTTACAAGTTTTTTTAGTTCATTTTTATGGGGCTTTTAAAAATTGCAGTTTTTAGGGGCAACTCATATTTTTATTTTTTATTTTTATAGAGGAAATCATGGCAGACCAAAAAGATACTTTCCGGACTATTGTTTTTAATTCAGTAAAATCCTTTGCAAAAGAAAAGGGTATTGATTTTTCACTTTCAGAAAATGACATTCGCGTAGAAATCCCTCCAAAGGCAGAAATGGGTGATCTTGGCATTCCAATGTTTTTTTGCGCAAAGATTTTTAAAATGCCACCAATGCAAATTGCCAGTGAAATTACAAATATCATCAATGCAAACGAAAATGAAAATCTTGGAACTTTTTTAGCTGTCGGTCCTTATGTAAACGTAAAACTCAACAAGGCAAATTCTTCCCTTGAAGTTATTAAAAAAATTCTTAAAGAAAAAGACTCTTATGGCAGCCTTGGCGATGATGGTAAATGTCATTTAGCAGGACAAAAGGTTATGATTGAATTTTCTTCTCCAAATACAAATAAGCCTTTGCATCTTGGTCACTTAAGAAATGATGCTCTTGGAGAATCTGTCAGCCGTATTTTAAAAAAGGCTGGTGCTGATGTTTATAAAGTTGATTTGATCAATAACCGTGGAATCCACATTTGCAAATCTATGCTGGCATATAAAATTTTTCATGAAGAAAAAGGTGAAACTCCAGAAAGCCTTGGCATGAAGGGTGACCACTTTGTAGGACAGTGCTATGTTGAATATGACAAATATTCTAAAGAGCATCCGGAAGCTCAGTCTATGGCAGAAGAAATGCTTGTTAAGTGGGAAGCCGGAGATGAAGAAACCCGCAAATTGTGGCAGACAATGAATGACTGGACACTCAATGGAGTTAAAGAAACATACAAGCGTTCCGGCGTTTCTTTTGACAGATTTTATTTTGAAAGTGAAACATATCTTCTTGGAAAAGAAATAATCAATAAAGGTCTTGAAAAGGGAATCTTTTTTAAAGCAGAAGACGGTTCTGTTAGAATTGATATTACAGAAGCAGTTGGCCCTGACAAAGATGGCAATAATCAGACAAAAGTTCTTTTAAGAAAAGATGGAACTTCAGTTTACATCACCCAGGACATTGGCACTGCAATTAAGCGTCACGATGACTGGGCCTACAACAGAATGGTTTATGTCGTTGCAACAGAACAGATTTATCACTTTAAGGTTTTATTTTATATTCTCAAAAAACTCGGTTATGACTGGGCAGAAAAGCTTTATCACTTAAGTTACGGCATGGTTAATTTGCCAAGCGGCAGAATGAAAAGTCGTGAAGGAACTGTTGTTGATGCAGATGATTTGCTGGATTCACTTCACCAAGATGCCCTTAAAGCAATCAATGAACGCGGCAGGGAAGGGGCCCTTTCTGACAGCAATGATGTTGCAGAAAAAGTTGCTCTTGCTGCCTTGGACTATTATCTTCTTCAGGCAACACCAATGAAGGACATGCTTTTTAATCCTGCTGATTCTTTAAGCTTTAACGGCAACACAGGTCCATACCTTCAGTACATGGGTGCCCGCATTTCTTCAATTCTTGCAAAAGCAAAAGAGGAAGGCCTTGAATTAAATTCTTCAGACCAGGCGCTTTCACTTCTTACCAGTCCAAGCGAATGGGAATTGATAAAGGCTCTTAAGCGCTACCCGGAAGTTGTAAAAAAATCCGCAGAAACTTATGACCCTAGTCAAGTTTGCGCTTACCTTTACGAAATTGCTAAAGCCTTTGCCGCTTTCTACCGCGACTGTCCAATTATTTCTATTGCTAAGGAAAACGAAATGCTTTGCTCAGCACGTCTTCAGCTTGCTGACTGCACACTCACTGTTTTAAAAAACGCAATGGATTTGGTATTAGTTCCATTCCTTGACAGAATGTAAGTGGTGTCTAAAAAAAAATGCTGCCTTAAGATTTTGCGTCTTAGACAGCATTTTTTTTATCATTTTTGATTTGAACTAAAAAAAAATTATTCGCCTAAAAATTATTCCTTTTCCAGTTTTTCTTTTTCTAAACTTAAGTCTTCAATAAATTTCACTTTTAAATCTCTAAGCCCCTGTGAAAGAGAAACTTTGTAAATTCTTGGATTTAAAATTCTTTTGTAAGATGAATCAAAAAAATCAATTTCTTCTTCCATTCTTTTTTTGCTTTCTTCAAGAATTTTTTTTTCGTAAAGGGGTGAAGACTCTTGAAGGCCAAAAGAAGGATCACCATTTGCATTCACCCTTTTTCCATTTTTTAATTTCAGCTTAAGCATTTCTTTTACAGAGAAAGCTTGGTATGAAAAAGATCGGTAATCAACCATAGGATGAAAATATCGGTATTCCTTTCCACCAAGAATTTCTTCACCTTCCAGAGTAAGAACGTCTCCTCTTGCCATTCCATCTTCATCAAAAAGTCGGTAAATTTTTTTTAAGCCCGGATTTGAATTTTTTGAAGGATTATCAGAAAATTTCATAACGGGAATTAATTTTTTTGAAAACTTGTTGCGCCTTGCCGTAAGTTTGTACACACCAGAAAAACTTGACTCGCTGCCACCAGTAATCATTTCCGTTCCCACACCCCAGCCGTCAACAGGAGCTTGATTTTTTACAAGTGCTTCAATAATTTCTTCATTCAATTCATTTGAAGCAAAAATTTTTGCCTCTTTTGCACCAGCCTCATCTAATTCCTTCCTGACTTGCCTTGAAAGATAATCTATATCACCAGAGTCCAGCCTTACCCCAAAGTTGTATCCTTTTTTTAAAAGATTTTTTCCTGCAGTGATTGCGTTTTTTATTCCGCTTTTAAGAGTGTCATAAGTGTCTATTAAAAAAATAGAATTTTCCGGATAGAGTTTTGCATAAGTTTCAAAAGCGTCTAGTTCATTTTCGAAAGACATAACCCATGAATGGGCCATTGTACCCCCCGTGGGTATACCGTAGGTTTTTGCAGCCAGAGTGTTACTGGTCGAAGAAGCACCGCCAATAAAAGCTGCTCTGCTTGCGCTAAGACTACCGTCAAATCCCTGAGCCCGCCTTAAACCAAATTCCATAATGTTTCCCTTTTTACTTGCAAGGTAAACTCGGGCCGTTTTAGTTGCAATCAATGACTGGAAATTTATTATGTTAAGAACAAGGCCTTCAATAATTTGCGCCTCGATTAAATTTGCATGAATGCGGATTATTGGTTCCTGGGGAAAAATAAATGAACCTTCTTCAAAAGAATACAAGTCACCGCTAAAGTGAAAGCCTTTTAAATATTCAAGAAATCTTTCATCAAAAATTTTTTCTTTCCTTAAAAAATCAATGTCATCTTCAGAAAAAGAAAATTCTGTCAAAGCGTCCAGTAAAGTTTCAAGTCCTGCAAAAACAGAAAAGCCACCGTTAAAAGGCTGCCTTCTAAAAAACATCTCAAAAACAACTTCGTCATTCATGCCCTCAAGAAAATACCCCTGCGCCATAGTCAATTCATAAAAATCTGTAAAGAGGGCATCTTTCAAACAAATATTTTTTTTCATTCATTCCTCAAAAAAAAATTATTCACTAAAAGGTTTGCTTGGCCTTTTGCTGAATTTGTATGTAAAAAAAGCAGCTGCCTTTCTTCCAAAAATGCCGGAAACAAAAGCCTTAAACTTCCACTTAAAAAAATGCATGCTGATCATTTTATTTTTGCGGCTGGCCTTTATGCAATCTTTAACTGTCACGTCAGG
>CAVCWN010000033.1:0-7998 GCA_963605975.1 Desulfovibrionaceae bacterium
TTATGCTCTGTTCAATGGGGCTTAAAACTACCCAGCTTTCGCTTGTAGCAAAAGAGCACTGGCAGGAATTTTGCTTAATAAAATGGCTCATATTATTTAAGTCAGCTTTTGCCATATTTTTTGTAACGCAGGCAAGTGTCTTTTTCTGATTTTTTGCTTTTTGAAAAAGAAGAATGTTTGTGTCTACGGTGGCACTTTCAAAAACTTTTACTCCGGCAAAATCAATCAGCATTTTGGGATTTGTGTTTTTTGCAAAAAAATCCCGCAGCTTTTCACCATAACCTGCCCGCATCCATTTGTTGCTTGTAATGTAGCACAGGTGGGCACCAGGCTTTAAAAGGTCAAATCCTTTTTCATAAAAAAGACAGTAAATGTCCCCGGTTTTTGCAAAACTTTCAAAACCTTCGTTTTCGTAAAGGGTGGCAAGTTTTCCACCGTCTTTTTGAAGCTGAATATACGGCGGATTACCAATCACAATATCAAAGCCATCGGTTATTCCAAACATCCAGTCCTCATCAAAAAAGTCTGCTGTGGCGTTCTGGTCGTAAGGGCTCCACGAAGCAAGCTGTTTTGCGTCTTTGTTGTCATACATCTGGTCTTGTTCCAAAAGTTTTACAAGCTTTTCGCGACATTCTTTATCCAAAGCCCTGTAATGCATTTTTTCTTTTGATGTCTGGGCTTTAAAATGTTTTGAGCGGATGTCTTTTAATTCGTCTCTAGTCTGGCCAACTCCGTTATCAAAAAGCTGACCTGCCATATTTTCTTCGTTTTTAGAAATTCCAATCAAACTGTTTGCACAGACAAATTTTGTTTCCAGATTTGGCAGAGGATTAAAGCCGTAGTTGTCTTTTTCATTATCAGTTTTATCCTGTTCGCAAATTAGTGTGATAAAAAAGCGGAGTTTACAAATTTGAACGGCGATTGTCTGAATATCGCTTCCAAAAATACAGTTTTCTATTAAGTCCAGTTTCAATTTGTAAAGGGCTTCTTTTGTGTCATATTTTGGGTCAAGTTTTTTAATCAGGCTTACAAGGCACTGCAAAATCCCCATCGGAAAAGCACCTGAACCACAGGCTGGGTCTAAAATTTTGATTTTTTTCAGTGCTTCTACAACTTTTTCTTTGCCTTCAAAATCAAGGCTTTCGGTATTCTCGTCAAAAAGTTTTTCTAAATTCTTATCAGTAATTTCTGTAGCATTTTTAAGATAATTTTTGACTGATTCGTTCACCATAAAATTTACAATGGTGCGCGGTGTGTAAAAACTTCCGCTGTCTTTGCGGGCGGTTTCGCTTGTTTCCGGGTTGTAGGTTCCCAAAAGATTTTCAAAGACCTTTCCTAAAAGTTCAGGGTCAAGGGCAACCTGCACATCGCTTGGAGTGTTTTCTTCAACAGTAAAATTGTAGCGGTTCAAAATGCTGATAAGACCTTCATGACCTTCGCTTTCTTTCATAAAAAAGAGGGCATTCGGCAAAAATGCACGGCGGTCTTTTTCACGGCTAAAACCGTCGCTGTAAATCTGAACATTTTTATCCTTTTCGTCCCCTTCCAGGCGGTCAAGACATTCAAAAAGTCCACCATTTAAAAACGGAACGCTCTTAAACTTTTCAATCATTTCTTCGTGGCTTACCTTAAAGAATGATTTTTTTGTGTCATCACGGTAAAAAGTTTTTATGCCATACTGTTCTTTTGCATTTTCGTTGGTAAAAGACCGCTCACTGATTGTTTTGTTGAGGGTGGCAAAAAACAGGTTTTGAATAACGGCGTTGTAGTAGTTTCCGCTTTTAAGGCTCTGGGAATCAAATTCTGCAAGGATTTTTTCAAGTTCTTTTTCATCAAAAATCCAGGAAGGAATCAAATCTTTCTGCTTTATAAACCAGACAAACATAAGGCGGGTAATCAAGCGGATTAAATTTATTTCGTTATTGTCTTTGGTCTGTTTTACAACAGAGCCCTTTCCCTTTGGAAATGTGGAAAGTTCGCAAGCCCATGTGTACCAGGCAAAAAGTTCCTGATAGAATTCTTTGGTAAGACTTTCTACGCTGAAGGCTTGTGTTAAATCTGCAATTATGAGGTTTTCGTGACCTTTTTTTTCTAAATCTGCAAAGCGCTGGCACACAGTTCTTGCAGGATGATTTTTTCCTAAAATGTATGAATAGCGTTTTGCGGAAGTGGAATCTGTGGCACTGCTTCTTTTTTCTACGTAAGACAAGCGCCATTCCCTGTCTTTTACCTGGTTATGATGAAATATAATTAAGGCACCTTCAAACTGATCTACATATTTTCTTACAATGCTCTGGATTCTGACTTTGTTGATGGCAAGATTTTTGGAATCTTCTACTGTGATGTCGTAGATTTTTAAATCTGTATCAAGAAAATCAAAAGTGGCTGCATGCTGTATTTTTTCTATTCCGCTTTCCCGGGCGAGTTTTTTTGTGTCGCTGTCATTTGTAAGAATGTCATAGCCTTTTTCGTATTCCCCGAATACCGGCTTTAAAACCTTATCAAGAAAAGCCTGAGTTCCGCAAAAATCGTTTTCAAAAAACTGCTTAAAGTCTGTCATTTAATTTCTCCTTTTAAAATGCACGCTGGCACTGTGTATCTTAATAATAAAATCCTGCAAAAATATATGCTTGGCCGTAATTTTTAGTATTTTCTTTTGCTATGTTTCCAAGTTGGTCTTTTATCATGTTTACAATTTCTTCTGAAGTCGGCGGAAAAAGAAGACACTTGTCGTTTAGTTCCTCTAACAATTTATCAAGGCGGTTTGCTAAAACTGTGTTTCCTTTTTTGATTGATTTTACAGCAGAACCAAGCAAGGCTATGGACTCAGGATTGAGTTTTTCGCTGCGAATCCAGTCATTAGCTTTTACAAGCACTTCTGTAACAGCCTCTTTGCGTTTTTTTGATTTTGTCTGCCTGTTTACAAACTGATTATATTCATTTATTGCAGCCTGCCTTTTTTGCTCTAAATCTTTTACATCGCAGAGATTTTTTTGGTTTGCATTTTTTAACTCCCTGCAACTTTTAAACATTTCTTCGTAGCTTATGACGCTGGCTGTAAAATCTTCATTGACTTTTACATAAATGCAACCGCTTTTATCTTTTATTTTTACTGCAAAATATGATGCGCCAGAATTATTCTGAGCCTGAAGTTCTATGCATTTTTCTTCAGCTTTTTCAAGGTTAAAAATAAAGTCATAGCGTTCTTTGTTTTGCTTTTTAAATTCCTTTAATTCCCAAATGTATTTTTCCTGAGGACTTTCTTCGCCGTCAATAATTGCTTCAAAGTTTCCTTCTGAAAGTTCTTCTTCCTGACTGAAAATTTTGGAATCTTCGCCAAACATTGTGTGGAATGACTGGAGCTTTGTGTAGGCATTTTTTACAAGATTTATCTGCTCGTCCCCTTCTGCCGAAGGATAAAAATTGTAAACATAAATATCTGTGTTTTCGCTTCCGATTCTGTTTACACGACCAATTCTCTGGATAAGGCGTGTTGCGTTCCAAGGCGTGTCGTAATTTAAAATAGAATTTGCACGGTGCAGGTTTATTCCTTCTGCAAGAACTTCTGTTGTAATTATGACATCGTAATCATTTTTCTGTTTTGATTTGTCATAATTTGCATCAAAATTTTCCCTGATCGTTTCTTCCATTTCCGTGCGATTTGCTGCCGTAATTACAAGAGGTTCTTTTCCCAAAATATTTTCTATGTCGCGGCTCAAGGAATTTACCGTGCTGATTGCTTCAGAAAAAATTACAAGTTTATGAACCTCGTTTCTTTTTTCATCAAATAAATACGGTGCCTGCGTTTTCCCGTTTTTAGGATTTTTTACCTGGCACCGCAGAGCCCCTCTGAAAACTTCGCGTTTAGGGTCAAAATCATTTTCTTCCCAGCGTGCCAAAAGGGACTCGATTTTTTCATAATCTTCTTTTAAGCAGTCAATGTAAGTTTTTTGACCATCGTCGCTTTTCTTAAAATCATCACGCTTGTACTCTGCATTTTGATTTTTCTGATTGCGGCCTTCGCTGTCCAGTTTTTTGATTTTTTTCCGGATGTCATCAAAACAAGTTTCGATTGTAATTTTTTTGTCCGGAGATTTTTTTTGTTTTTCTGCCACATTCAATTCTTTGTTTATATCAATTTGCGGACAAATAAAAATTGAATCTTTTTCCCACATCGTAATCATGTTCTGTGTATAGCGTTTAAAATTCCGCAGGGATTCTTTAAATGCTTCAAAACTGCTTTCAAGACGTTTTACTAAAAGAATCTGCATGATTTTTGCAAGCTGTTTTGAAGAACGTTCAGCAGACATATTTCGTCCGGAATAAACTTTCTGATATTTTACATCCAGATACATCGTTGCACTGTAGCGGTAATAGCCAAAACCAGTCTCAGGATTTTCGGAAGGTGCAATCATATTCATGGTGTCGTAAAAAAGTTTGGAAAGTTTTTTGTCCATTATGTATTCAAGATTTTCCGGCCCGTGAACTTCTGGGAATTTTAAATCATCAGAATAATGTTTTTTTATGTCTGTTCGTGTGCGGCGGACTAAAATGTCACTCAAAACTTTTTCCCGCACTTCTTTTGAAAGGGCTATGAGTTCTTTCTTTGTATTTTCATCTGAAGAAAAATCAGCCTGGTCAATTCCTGCAGCATTTTTTTTCTGATGAATTAAAGTATTGTATTTTGCATTTATCTGACTGAAAAAATGGTCTAAATCGCGACCTTCAACTTTTTCAAATGAAGAATTTTTTGGTTCATGTTCAAAAAGATAAATTTGATTTTGTATGTCGCGCGGAGAATTGTTCTGCATTGTTGCCGAAAGCAGCCCTATGTAAGGATAATAACCTGTGCGGGCGTTTACACTTCCAAGATATTCAGACAGGGCAATATACATATTTGTATTTGAATTCCTGAATTTGTGGCTTTCGTCTATGATTACAAGTCCAAAAACATCTGAACTTCTGCTTAAATTTGAAAAGCCAGTGTCATCATCGTTTAAAATTTGTTTTTTTTCTTCTTCCGTTAATTCTTTTTCGTCTTCATCTTCCAAAGCAGAATCTGACGCATCTTCCATTTCATCTTCTGAAAAATCTTCTCCAAGGTGATTCAAGCTTCCTGTAGTTATAAAACTTATGTGATTTTCAATTTTATCAGTTTGATTTTTGTCAAAAAGTTTTATAGTCTGCACCCATGAAGATTTTATGGCAGGCGGCACAATCACAAGAACTTTATCTGACTTTTGCAGCTGGGCAGAATTTTCTATGTAATATTTTACAAGAAGAATTCCCACAATTGTTTTTCCAAGTCCTACAACGTCACCCAAAGCAAAACCGCCATGCTGAATCATATATGAATAACACTGCTGCACAGCGTTCAACTGATATTCAAGAGGCTTTATTCCTTCCGGAAGATAATTTGTAAGGATTTTCTTAAAATTGGCGTCGGTTATCATTCCAAACTTATCCTGCAAAAGTTTAATGTAATTTTCGTAAGGGGAAAGACAGTCTGTTTTAGAAATTAAATGATTTGTCAGGGCATTTTCCTTTGCCTTACTTCCCACCGGCGAAGAGCTTATTTCTACAACAAATTCTTTTGTCCAGTCTTTTGAAAGATTCCATTTTTCGTTGAACCAGTAGTAATGACCTTTAAAAGGGCTGTATTCGCCAGGTTCTGCCGTAATGTGACTTGAATCCACGTCCAAAAAATTCAGTTCGGAATTTCCTTCAAGCCCCATTTTTGTAAAGTTGCTGCTTCCGATAATTCCGCAGGTTTTGCCCTGAGTACTCATAAAAATATAGCATTTTGAATGAAAAAACTGAGTTTCGTCATTTTCGTTTAAATCAAAAATATGAACCTGGATTTTCGGATTTTCGCCTGAGCAATTATCAAGTAGCATTTTCGCAGCTTTTTGATACTGTTCATCATTCATTTCAATATTCTGTAAATCGATTTTTAAATAATCCTGAGGATAAAGTTTCGCGTTTTTGTAGGCCTGGCAAGTTAAATCCCTTTTAAAAACATTGGGATCTTTTCCAATCAACAACCTGAGCTTTGCATTATCGCGCTCTAAAAATTTTATAAGGGAATCTGTAACAAGCGAAGTGCCTTTTAAATCCCAGTAGCCGGTCGCAATGCAGATTTCATCAATTTCCGGCATCAAAATAATTTCGTTTAAGGTGTCAACAAGTTTAAGTTTTGAAGAATTGTCTAAAATCGTGGTTCCAAACATTTTATGAGTTCCTACCCTCCTAGAAAAAGATTGTAACATAAAAAATCAAGTTTTTGTCTTTTTTAAACAAAAAAAGGCCGCAATCTAAATGCAGCCTTTATAAATAAGGGCATCTCTAAAAATTACAACTTTTAGAAATGCCCATAAATTACTTTTTACAAATCAGATTTTTTTGTGAAGAAAAGCAGAATTCCTGCAAGCAGGAAAATGCCGTAAACAACAATCATTGCAGAAACGCAATCATTTGCTATTGAACTTATAATTCCTGAAAGTCCCCAAAGGCCCCAAAGAACACCTGTTCTGCATGCCCAGCGCTTGTGGCGGATAATTGCCCAAACAACAAGCAAATCCAAAACAGTGAAAACTATTGCAAAAATTATTAAAACAGCTTCGTAGTCAAAAGGAAGTGCATCCAAGGCAAATGCGAAAGTGTCATACAAATCGTCAATAAATGCAATTGTAAAAATCAACTGCAAAATACAACCCAATGCCAGTAAAATAGCGCCAAGTTTTGTCTTAAGCTTAAGACTGCCCCACTTTTTATCACTCATAAAATTTCTCCTCTAAAAGCTTAGAAGCTTAAAGAATTTAAAAGATCTGTTGTGCTGTTCAGAACATCACCGTAAGCGTCACCTACAGAATCAATAACATCATCGTAAACGTCACCCAACTGACCGCCAACATCATTTAAAGCATCTTTCAATTCCTGTTTAGCAGAATCAGTTGCAGCCTTCAATTCATCAGAAGCAGATTCAACAGCATCGTCCCAAGCTCCAGAAGCAGATTCAACAGCATCGTCCAAAACATCAGAAGCATCTTCAGAAGCATCTTCAAGCAAAGATTCATAATCTTCAACATCGTCAGAAACTTCATCAGCAGTTTCTTCAATAGAATCTACTGTATCATTCAAAGCATCTTCCCAAGCGTTAGTAATCTTGTTAGCAGCAACAGAAACAACAATAGTTGCAATAACACCAACTACCAGGGCAATAATACCTGTAACCATACCGGCAATAGCAGGACCCTTCTTTTCAGCTTTCTTTTTTCCGATAACTCCAAAAACGATTGCTAAAACTCCCAAAATGGCGCCAATCCAACCGCCTCCAATAAATCCAATAATAGAAACTACCAGACCGATAATTCCCAAAACCAATGATACTATAGCCATAAGGCCTCCTCCGCGTTTTTTCTTTTTTGAATGGTCGCCACCGATTTTCATTTAGTCAAAATGACTTCAACAAGTATACCCCCCCCGGGTTACCTGTCAACTTATTTTTTTTGAAGCATACCGTCTGACGTTAACCGCCCTTCCAGGGTTCCGCTTCGCTCCAGTGCCACTATGTGGCACCAAGCCCTTCCACGGCGGGCTAGGCACTTTGTGGAAAGAAACATTGGTTTCGTAAAGCAATTGCGCCATGGAGGACGCGTTCTTTAAACCAGCCGCAAGAATTGCGAATACAATTCTAGCACGACAGGAGGTCGTAGCCTGGCTCCACAACCGGCTAGTCGCATTTTAACTTCATTCGCAAAGCAGCTACTTCAGGTTTTGCCTAAGGGGGCGTTACGGGGGCATTTTTTAAATCAGTCCTGCCCCCGTAGAAGGGGTGGCGGAAGACCGCGAATGCGGGCTGCAGCCAGGGGAAGGCTTCCCCCTCATAAATTATAAGAATACATTTCCTACATGCACGGTCATACGCACTTGCTTTGACCGTGTACTTCGAGTCCTGCCCCAACTGCTTTAAAATAGAAAAGCGCCTTCACGTAAGAG
>CAVCWN010000034.1:0-3466 GCA_963605975.1 Desulfovibrionaceae bacterium
CAGGCACTGTCACATTCCCAGATGCAGAACACGGCTACGACATGGAATATCTTTTGGGAAAAGCCGATGAAGCAATGTACAAAGAAAAGCGCAAGAAAAAACACGAAAGATGACTATTAGCATCTGTTAATTTTATGAGAGGTAATTATCCTGGACACCCGTGACTAAATGTAATTAAGGGTATCTCTAAAAATTGCAATTTTTAGAGATACCCTTAAAGAAAGGAAAGTAAATTTTTCTTAAATCCATTTTCAGCCAAAACTTTACAGGTGTCATCATAGCCTAAGTCAATAAGCCTTTGTATCTGTTCTTCGCTAAAATTAAGTACATCAGTAGATTTTACACCAAGCTCTTGGGACGGTACAATGTTGATGACTCGTTTTTCAGTCTGCAGAACTTTTATATCTGCTTCTGATTTTAGATAGACTATAAACAAAGTATCAATATCATTATCACTAATAATTGGACTGACAGGAGTATTATCTCCACCAGCTTTTTCAAAGCCTCCATCAATATATTCTCTTTGCTCTCCAATTGCAGTACCTTTCAAAATGACTGAAGAAGAAAGTGTTTGAGAAGGATAAATGCCTGGCAAAGCTGAACTTGCCAGTAAAATGTCCCTTACATCACTATCATTTTTCTGTTCATTGAGTAAAAAAGTATCTGCAATGTTTTCATTAAAAAGCATTTGTTGGGCAAGACTGTTTTTTTGCAGACATGTTGCATAGACCTTAATTCCAGCTTTATTTATTTTGGCAATAGAAATGTTGCGATTAATAATATCACTAAGAGGTGTTCTGTCAGACATTCCTTCAGCATGCTTGTCCGTAAAGGCATAATCAAGTAAACCATCACCTACTTTACTAAAAACATCTAAAAGAGCATTTCCGATCTGACCAATGACACCGTATTCATTTTCTTCTGAAAAGCCGTCTGTAAAAGACTCTGCTATAGAATCCTTTACTGAAGAAAAAGAATTATTATCTGGCATTAAAAAGGAATAATAACCCACTTCATTTTTCCAAAGATTTTCAGCTTCTTCTTCTGAAACACAGGAAAAAAGTGCTGCATTAAGGGCTCCAACAGAAGAGCCGCTAATAGCTTTTATATCATTTGTAATTCCATATTCCTTCAGTGCCTTCCAGCAGCCAACTTCATAGGCACCTTTTGCTCCTCCTCCAGAAAGAACAAGCCCATAATTTTTTTTTCCTGTACAAGACGATAAAAGTAAAACCATTAAAAGAATTCCAACAAAATTTTGTCTCTTCATAAAATTGAATATATATTATGCCAAAAAGATTTGTCAACTTTTTTGAAAAAATAATAGCAGCCACTAAAAATTGTAACTTTTAAAAGCTGGTCTATTGTGAACTGCGACAGGGATAGTAGCAGCTGCGAAGGCTGTTTCAACAGCCGAAGCAGAAGTAGTCTGGCGCACTATTTGTGCGACTGACTACTTTGTAGCGATAGCGGAACTGCGGATAGCCCGGTGACCTTTGCGCATGCAAAGGGCAGTCGCCCATATTAAAAAACACATAACCACAATCCATATTATTCTTTTTTTAAATCTGCTATCATTTCCAAGAGAAGAAATGCTATGCAAAAAGATAAATCACAGACACACCAGCAAATTTTGAATGCTGCATTTGAGGAATTTTCGGCACATGGATTTGAAGGAGCTTCCATCCGTGATATTGCAAAAAAAAGCGGAGGTGACTTCGGCTGCCCTTTACCGTCACTGCACAGACAAAGAAGATTTATTTTGCCAGCTTGTGGAAACAGATTTGAAAAAATTTCGGGACTGGCGCAAAAATCACATTTCTACAAAATACGGTCAACTCGAAAAGAATGCCGGCATTACGGAACTGCTGCAAGGCAACAACACTGACATGATTCGTGAAGTCATTTACCCCAACCGAGAAACTTTCCGCCTGCTGCTAACAAAGGCCCGTGGCACCCAGTATGAAAATTTTCTGCATGACATTGTAAAGGAAGACCAGAAAGAAATGCTTGATCTTCTGTCTTTTTTAAAATCGCGAGGAAATGACGTAACTGATTTTACCGAAAAAGAAATGCATACCATCCTAAGCGCCGCTTACACCGCCATGCTGAAACCTATCATCCAAGATTATACTCTGGAAGAAACCGAACATTGTCTACTCGTCATAGAAAATTTTTTCATGCCGGGCTGAAAAAAAATTATGGAATTTTAGATTTTCTAAAAAAGTAGGATACGACCAAAATAAAATTTGTGGCACTTTTGAAAAATTGGTGTAAAATAAAAAATATGACAGACAAAGAAATGAAAATTGAGCGCTATAGGGAAGAAAATAAAACTGCAAAAAAGGGGCAAGTTGTTTTTGCAGGGTCGTCGCTGATGGAAATGTTTCCTATCGAAAAATTTTTGAAGGAAAATAATGAACCAACTATAATTTACAATCGTGGAGTTGGAGGTTTTATTACTGATGAAATGATGCAAGTGCTGGATGTTTGCGTTACGGATTTACAACCGTCAAAGGTTTTTATTAATATTGGCACCAATGATTTAAGCTGGTCGACCATTCCGATTAGCCAAGTGATGAAACACTATGACGAAATTCTTACTGTTATTGAAGAAAAAGTGCCTGGTGTAAAAATTTATTTGATGGCATATTATCCGGTCAACTACGAAGCTGCCTCTGAAGAAATGAAGGACTGCCTTAAAATTCGGACTAACGAAAAAATCAATCTGGCCAACGAAGAAGTAAAAAAACTTGCCGCTAAACACAAGCAGCCTTACATTGATATTAACCAAAATTTAAAAGACCAGCTGGGGCGTTTGAAGGCAGAGTATACTATTGAAGGCATGCACATCAAGGAAGAAGGATACCGCGCAATTTACCAAGACATTATGCGTTACGTAAAAGAATAATTGTGAATAATGGGGCACAATATTTTTCACATAGGTTTCTTTAAAAAATTTAAAATTTTTCTTTTTTTCTACAGGGAAAATTGCTATAATAGAAATGTAGAAATTACTTTCTGCAGGGAGATGTTTTATGGGATTTTTTACCGAATTTCTTTTTGACATGGCACAGGCCTATCAGTCACATTTGAACCAGTCTTCGAACTTTAACCAGCAAAAGTCAAATTTTAACCGAAAGAAGTCAAATGATCAGTCAAGAAATTCATTCGATAGGGATTATGACGCCTATTATGAAGATCTTCATTCCGACGCCCTTTCTGGTGACATCGATGCCCAGGAAGAGATGCGCGAAGAATTTGGTGACGACTGGGAATGGGAATATTAAGGCAGCTTTAAAAATTGCAGTTTTTTAAATGCAACTATTCCGTCCTATGTTGAAGGCTGACGAAGCCAGTTAATTTCTTTAGGAAAAAATTTATTCTATTCAAAAACAGCATAGCCCGCCTTGTAGCCATGCCGAAGGCAGTCCGAAACCTTTAGGTTGAGGACCGCGCGCAGCAA
>CAVCWN010000035.1:0-2086 GCA_963605975.1 Desulfovibrionaceae bacterium
CTTCTTCGCTAAAAACGGCTTCGCAGCATAGCTGCTCAGCTTCTTCGCTAAAAACTCGCCTCGCGAGTTTTTCCGGTCTTCGACCGTCGCTCATCATGTGACTACGCTGTCGCCTCGGTACTTCGCACTTTGCCTTTGGCAAACCACTACCATCGCGGCTAGACGGGTTTTGAAAACTGGAAATTTTTTTTTTAAATAAAAATCACTTAAATGCACTCCCCACGGGAACCTGCCTGGTGGCTCCGCTGGAACTTCGCTCCAATGTCGCAGAAAATCAGAAGGCCGACCTCCGCATATTCAAGCATGTTTTCAAAATAGACTTTACTGTTCTTGTTGTAAAAAAAATTATCTTTTTTCAAAAATCCACCTCTTTTCCAATAAAAAATCTTCTTAAAATTCAAAAAAATCATTGACACAGATACTTTTAGAGTGTAAATTAAATTTAGGTTAATTTACTTAATTTTTACTTAAACAAGCAAATAAAATTTAATCAGGAGTTCATTCGTATGAGCAAAATTATTAGTGGCGGAGTTTTAGAAAACATTCCTTGGCAAGACAAGCCTGCTGACTGTTGGCTTCCAATCTGGCGTTACAGTGCCAACCCAGTTATTGGCAGAAACCCATTTCCGGGCATGGGCCGCATTTACAATTCGGCAGTAATTCCATGGCAGGGAAAATTTAAAGGAGTTTTCCGTTCAGAAGACACATCTGCCCGCCCATTCCTTTACATTGGCGATTCAGACGATGGCATCCACTGGGACTTCCAGAGGGAAAAAATCCACATGCACGATGCAGACGGAACTCCACACGATCCATTTTACGCATACGACCCTCGCTGTGTAAAAATCGATGACACATACTACATTCTCTGGTGCGGCGACTTTGACGGCGCTTCAATCGGTGTTGCTACAACAAAAGATTTTAAAGACTTCACACGCCTTGAAAATCCATTTTTACCATTCAACCGCAACGCAGTTCTTTTCCCAAAAAAGATTGACGGTAAATTCGTAATGCTTTCACGCCCATCAGATTCAGGCCACACTCCATTTGGTGACATTTTGCTTTCTCAATCACCAGACATGAAATACTGGGGCGAACACCGTCTTGTTATGCAAAAAGGCGGACAGGGCTGGTGGCAGGGAGTAAAAATCGGCTGCGGACCTGCTCCAATCGAAATTGAATTTGAAAATCCGGAAGGAAAAACAGAAAAGGGCTGGCTCATGTTCTACCACGGAGTAGCAACAACATGTAACGGATTTGTTTATTCATTCTCTGCTGCAATTCTTGATCATGACAAGCCTTCAATCGTAAAATACCGCTGCGGTGACTACATGCTCACCCCGGAAATGCCATACGAAACAACAGGTTTTGTAGACAACGTATGTTTCCCGGTTGCCGCCCTTACTGACGAAAAAGACGGCAAAATTGCAATCTACTACGGTTGCGCAGACACAGTTGTTGGCCTTTGCTTTACAACTGTAGAAGAAACTGTTAAATTTGTCCTTGCCCACAACGAACTCGGCTACTGGGACAAAGACGAAGGCCGTTTCTAAATTTGGATATTCCAGGGCTCCTGTTTCCTGGATTATATACGAGGCACAGAGGTTTTCAGGCAACTTCTGTGCTATTTTTTTTTAAATCTAAAAAGCATACCGCCTTTTCTTCAACCGCCCTTGCGTGGCTCGGCTATTCGCCTCGGTGCTTCGCACTTTGCCTTCGGCAAACCACTTCAGGGCGGGCTAGTCGCCTTTCGAATAGAAGTATTTCTTTCGAAAAACATTCAGTCCAGCCCCCCCCTCTGCTTTACAAAACAAGCATTTCTTTTTATAAGACGCCCAGCTGGCCCTATGATGAGCGACGGCTGAAAGCCGGCAAACCTTGCGATGCAAGGTTTGAGCGAAGAAGCTGAGCAGCTGTGCTGCGAAGCTGTGCGCATCTTCTTTACGAAAAAAAGTATTTTCTATTCAAAAGCAACATAGCCGGCCCTAGAAGCCCATAGTCACCCACGACAAAGTCGTGGGTGATGAGCGAAGCGGTATTTGCAACAAGCACGAATGTGCGCCGTTTCTAGCAAGGCTGAAAGGGC
>CAVCWN010000036.1:0-13763 GCA_963605975.1 Desulfovibrionaceae bacterium
GCTTGTAGCCTTCACAGCGTTCAATGGAAGCAGGTGACTTTATTTGGAAGGGGCCTCCAATGTAGCCGATTTTTTTATGGCCTTTTTCTAAAAGATATTGGACTGCTTTTTTTGCAGCGGCTGTGTTTTCTGAAACGACTGTGCAAATGCCGGGAATAAATTCGTTTGAAGAAACACATGGTATGCCGGATGCTGCCAGTTTTTGAATTTCGGGATCTTCGTAGATGGAATTTAAAATGAGGATTCCGTCTATGTTTCTGAGTTTGCACAAATCAATGTAGGAATTCATTTTGGAATTCAATCGCTTGGAAAGGTACATTAAGTCGAAGCCGTTTTTTTCTGCCTGTTCGCGGAAACAATTTAAAATGCCGCCGAAAAGGGGATGTTCCAGGCCGTTGGTAAAGGATTCGTTTTCCACGATTATGCCTATTAATTTGTTAGCGTGAGAGGCTGCATCTTTTTCTTTTGACTTTTGCTTAAAGCCTGTAATTTCTGCTGCAGCCAGAATTCTTTCTTTTGTTTCATCACTAACCATTCCACTTCCGTTTATAACTCTTGCGACTGTAGACGGAGAATAACCTGTAATTTTTGAAATATCGTAAACTGTTACCATAGATAGAATTATTTTACGTCATTTTAAATTTGTCAATAAAACATAGAAAAAAACATTAATTTTTGATGTATTTTTTAGGGGGGTTGGAGGTTATCCTAGTAGGCAGGAAATTCTATCTATACAAAATATTGATTTTATCAATCTTATTAAAAACAGGAGTTTTTTATGAAACTTACCAAAACACTTTCTGCAGCAGTTATGAGCGCTGCACTTTTGGTTTCAGGTATTTCTGCTATGGCTGCAGGCATTCCGCTTAAGCATTCACAGCACAAGGAAATCCCTGATACATCCAGCAAACTTCAGACTGAAGTTCAGGACATTAAGGCAGATCTTTCTGTTTATGATATGTCCATCCTCATGGGCAACGGTATTAACCTTGGTAACACAATGGAAGCTTACCGCGGCACAACTAACCCAACTGGAAAGCCTGCAACTTTCTACGAACAGCTTTGGGGCCAGCCTCTTACAACAGAAAAACTGATCAAGACTTACAAAAAGCAGGGTCTTGACACTCTTCGTATTCCTGTAGCATGGACAAATGCCATGGATTTTGAAGAAGGTGACTATACAATCAAAACTTCTTACCTGGATCGCGTTGAAACAATCACAAGATGGGCTTTGGCTAATGACATGACTGTTATTATCAATGACCACTGGGACGGCAGCTGGTGGGGAATGTTTGGTTCTGCAACACCGGAAACTGTAAAGGATGCCTGGGAACTTTATGAAGCAATGTGGACTCAGATTGCTAACCGCTTTAAGAATTACGGCTACAAGGTAATTTTTGAAGGCGCTAACGAAGAAATCGGTACACGTCTTAATGATGTTGACATTTGTGGCGACTCTGGAACTCTTGACGAAAATGAATGCTACGAAATGACAAACAAGATCAACCAGAAATTTGTTGATGTTGTTCGTGCTACTGGTGGCAACAATGCTAACCGCTTCCTCCTTATTCCAGGATTCAACACAGACATCACAAAGACTGTAGACAAGCGCTACAAGATGCCAAAAGACACTGCAAAGAGCAAACTCTTTGTTTCTGTTCACTACTATGATCCATCAAGCTTTACAATTACAGATGCTGACCTCTGGGGTACAAAGAAAGACCTTCAGGGAATGCAGGCTTCTTTTGACAAGCTTTACAAATTCACAGATGCAGGATATGGTGTAATTATTGGTGAATATGGTGCTCTTCCAAACTCTGACGGTTCAAAGAAGGCAGGAACAGAAGCATTTACAAATGGTGTTCTTAGCAACTGTGACCGCCTGAACATTGTTCCAGTTCTTTGGGATTGCAACGGCTTCTTTAAGAAGTCTGGAAAGATGGGCTGGAGCGATGCTGGTCTTAAAAAGATTTTCACATCTAGAAGCATTAAGGGTCAAAAGGAAACTATTGCAAATTATGATTCAATCATTGCAAAGGCAGAAGACGCTATTGACGAACAGATTATCAATGCCCCTGATGTTTTGAGTGATAATCCTGCTGCAATCGCAGTTAAGTCTGGAAAGTCAGTTGCATGGATTATGTATACTTCAAGCAACTGGGGCTGCCAGTACAGCGTTGGTGACACATACAACCCTGATGCTAAGTCAAAGGGACTTAAGGCTACTGATGTTGTAATTGACGGTGAAGGTGACTATACAGTTGCTCTGGACTTTAGCGAGACTGCTGCAGGAAAGGGTATTTCTTTTGCCTTCTCTGCTCTTGCTATTGCTAACGGTGAAGCAAACTATCCTGACTGGGTTATTACCCTCAAAGAGGTAAAGGTTAACGGAAAAACTTACACTCCAAGAAAAGAAGGTTACACAGCAAGTGATGACGGTAAGACAACTCGCCTTAACCTCTTTAACGAATGGGTAACTGTAGATCCTTCTACAATCAAGAATGCCCGCGCACCTGGCGGAACAAAGGGTAAGAGCCCTTCTCCACTTGCAAAGAGCGATCCTGAATTCCAGGCAATGAAGACTTTGGAAATTACATTCCACTATGGTCCTATGGCTGAATAATTGACAGGGATTTAGTTTAAGAAAGGCGCTGCGGTTGACAAGAACCGTGGCGCTTTTTTTTATTTTGATTTTGAGCAGATTTTTTTACTTTTCTCTGAATTTTTTTAAGTCTGCCTTCATAAAAAAAATCTAAAAAAAATCTTTAAGAAAAAATTATTGTCTTAAAAAGATTTATCTTGTAACATCAAAATATTCTGGGATTTTAAAGGGATTTTTTGAAATCAAGTCTAAAATCAAATTGAGAACATCCTTAAAAAATCATTTTAAAATCTCCGCAAAAAAGAGGTAAATATGTTTAAGCAAATCAGACCGGAAGCTGTAAAAGAAAATGTATGGCAAATGATTGGCAATTCAATGCTTTTAACGGCATGCACCAGCCACGTTGATGAAGAAGGAAAAATTATAACCGGCAGGCCAAACACAATGACTGTCAGCTGGGGCGGCGCCGGCGTTTTGTGGAATAAAAATGTTGTAACTGTTTACGTAAGGCCCAGCCGCTACACAAAAGAAATCATTGACCAAAGCGACACTTTTTCTTTGTGCCTTTTGCCGGAAAAATACAAGCAGGCCTTAAACTACTGCGGCACACATTCAGGCCGTGATGGTGACAAATTTGGTCCTGCAAAATTACATCTGGAATATTACAACGGCACTCCGTGGATAAAGGAAGCAAAACTTGTTTTTATTTGCAGAAAACTTTATGTGCAGGAATTCAGCCCATATTCTTTTGCTGACGAAAAAATCCTTAAGCAAAATTATAAAAATGATGACTTTCACACAATGTACATTGGCGAAATAATCAGAGTGAGTGAAGATAAGCGGTAAAAAAATGAGCGAGCGTCTTGTAGAACTTTTAGCAGATTCATTTTGGAAAATTCTTTTGCCGGGATTAACAATGACTATCCCGCTGACATTAATTTCTTTTGCTTTCGCACTTGTCATTGCAATAATCACAGCCCTGATTCAATATTCCAAAGTGCCTGTCCTCCAAAAGATTGCCCGCTTTTACATTTGGATTGCCAGGGGCACGCCTTTACTGGTTCAACTGTATCTTGTTTTTTACGGCTTACCAAAGCTGGGCATAATGATAAATCCTTTTCCGGCAGCAGTAATTGTTTTTGCATTAAATGAGGGCGCTTATTCCGCAGAAACAATGAGGGCCGCATTAGAAGCAGTTCCTGCCGGCCAGGTGGAGGCCGCCTATTGTGTTGGCATGAATTATTTTCAAGTGATGAAGAGAATTGTTTTGCCACAGGCCTTCAGGACAGCCTTTCCTCCACTTTCAAATTCCCTCATTTCCATGGTCAAAGAAACATCTCTTGCTGCAAACATAACTGTAACAGAAATGTTTATGGCCACACAAAGAATTGTTGCCAGGACTTATGAACCTTTGGCTCTCTACATTGAAGTTGCATTGATTTATCTTTTGTTTTCTACAATTTTAACCAGGCTGCAGCGCTTTGGCGAAAAGAAATTAAATGTGCAAAGTCAGCTGCCTGTGACGCGGGGCTAAAAGACAGAGGCCAAGATGGAAGAAAAAAATATTCTGGAAATAAAAAATTTGCAAAAATCTTTTGGCGAAAAAAAAGTTCTTAAGGGAATTGATTTGTCTGTTTCAAAAGGTGACGTTATTGCAATCTTAGGGCCTTCCGGTTCCGGGAAGACAAGTCTTCTCCGCTGCATAAATTTTCTGGAAAAGGCAGATTGCGGTAGCCTTACTTTTGACGGGCAAACTTTTAATCTTGCAAAAATCAAAAATAAGGAAATTTTAAACATCCGGAGGGACACAGCTTTTGTTTTCCAGAATTTTAATCTTTTTAGAAATAAAAATGTTTTAAAAAATGTTACTGAAGGACTGATTGCCGTAAGAAAAATAAAAAAAGACCAAGCTGAAAAAATTGCGTTAAGCTTTCTTGAAAAAGTGGACATGCAGGATAAATTAAAAAGTTACCCTTACGAAATTTCTGGCGGTCAGCAGCAGCGTGTTGCCATAGCCCGTGCCCTGGCATGCAAGCCAAAAATTATTTATTTTGATGAACCCACTTCTGCCCTTGATCCGGAACTTACAGGAGAAGTTCTTTCCGTTATAAAGCAACTGGCCCGGGAAGGCATGACCATGCTTATTGTTACCCACGAATTGAATTTTGCAAAAAATATTTCTAACAAGGTAATTTTCATGGAAGACGGAAATATTATTGAATCAAATTTCACAAAAGAATTTTTTGCAGATCCAAAAGAAAAGCGAACAAAAGAATTTTTAAAAAGTTTGAGCCAGGGAAAATAATTTGCAAAAAGTTTAAGAATGTTTTATTTTACAAAAAGAGGAAATCATAAAAATCATGAAAAAGAATTTTTTTCTTATTTTACTGCCGCTGGCATTTTTAACAGGATGTTCAAAAGAAAGTGGGGACACTTTAGAAAGAATTAAGTCTAAAGGCGAAATTGTAATTGCTATGGAAGGTGCCTGGGCGCCTTGGACTTACCACGATCAGGAAAATAATTTAACCGGCTACGATGTTGCTGTTGGAAAAAAGATTGCAGAAAAACTTGGTGTAAAAGCGACTTTTGTAGAAGTTGACTGGGACGGAATTTTTGCAGGACTTGATTCAAAAAGATATGACCTTGCCTGTAATGGAGTGGAAGCTACAAAAGAGCGTTCCTATAAATACGATTTTTCAATTCCCTATGCTTACACTCAGGCGGCTTTAATCGTCAGGAAAGATAATGATTACATTTTGTCACTTGAAGATTTAAATGGAAAAACAACGACTAATTCCATCGGTTCAACATACGAAAATCTTGCAGTAACCTATGGCGCAAAAGTGATTACAATTGACAGCTTTGACCAAACCCTCGAACTGGTGGAACAGGGGCGGGCAGATGCAACTTTTAATGACACCGCAACTTTTTCTTACTACCAGAAAGTGCAGCCTGAAAACAATTTTAAAATTGCAGCCTACGCTCCTAAAAAAAGCAAAGTCGCCATTCCAATGCGAAAGGGCAAGGAAGATGAATCTTTAAGGCAGGCAGTAAATTCTGCCCTGGAAGATTTAATTTCAAGCGGAGAACTTGCAGCCCTTTCAGTGGAATTTTTTGGCAGGGATTTAACAAAAGAGCATCTCTAAAAATTGCAATTTTTAGAAACACCCAAAAGAAAATTAGCGCTGCAAAGACTGGCCTTTTACTTTTAAATAAATTTCTGTACCACAAAGACTTTTTACAATTTCCATGGAAAACTCTTCGGCAGCTCCTGGACCGCGACCGGTAATCAAAAATGAATCGTGGAGGAAAGGAGCATCCTGGTAACAAGAAAGCAATTCTTTAGATTTCACGTTTTCCTGCATGCCTGGGTAGCATGTCCATTTTTTTCCGTCAAGAGCGCCTGTCTGGGGTAAAACCAAAGCCGGGCTTGCGCATATACATGCGACCAGTTTTTCTTCTTTAACAAAAGCCTTTATAAGACTTACTGCATTTTCATTCGAAGCAATGTTTGTGGCCCCAGGCATTCCTCCTGGAATTACAATTGCGTCGTAAGCTCTGGCTATCCCTTCAAAATCAAAAGAAAAATCATTTAAAAAAGAATCAAAAGCCTTGTCTGCCAGAACATTTATGCCATGAGCACCTTGTGAAAAAGAACGCTCTTTTCCCAAACCCAAAATAAAAACCTGGCAGCCAGCACGGCGCAAATAATCCACCGGGCTAAGGGCCTCTATTTCTTCAAATCCATCAGCTAAAAGAAGTAATGCTTTTTTCATAAAAACTCCTGTAAAAAAAATTGTCACAACATGTCTTTTTTGGGATTGCCTGTAATTTCTTGAAATTATAACTTAGATGAAGTAAAATGTCTTTACTGTGAAAAAGGTTTTAATGATTGACGGTTCGCCGCTCTTTCTTGAATACATCAGGGACAAACTCACTTCGGAACAGTTGAATGTTGACACTGCAACAGGAAGGCGCGACGCTTACACAAAAATGATTACGGGTCTTCCGGATTTAGTGCTTATAAACGTAGAAGACGATGTTTCCGATTACAACGAATTTTTTGAAAACAAGGCAAACGATCCTAACTGTAGAAAAATTCCAATCATCATTTGCGGGCCCAAAATTGAACGCGCAAGGGCAACAGGTCTTTTGCAATTTGGAGTTGTAAAATATTTTTCCAAACCAGTGAAGTTTGATATTTTCTTTGAGGCAGTAAGCAAAGTTTTAAATCACCCGGTTTCAGTTGACCCCACAACATGCATTTGTGAAGTTCACACAAACAACAATATCATTTTTATTGAAATGTCCCAGGGCCTTAACCGCGAAAAAATTTTCCTCTTAAAATATAAAATTGCAGACATTCTTGATGCAAACCAAATCAAAAATCCAAAAGTTTTAATCATGCTCACAAACATGAATCTTACTTATGTTGACGGCATTAATATTGAACTTCTTTTTGATACAGTTCTTGCGGACTCCAGAATTAAAGCCTCTGAAGTTTACATTTTGTCTTCAAATCATTTTGTAAAAAATTTGATTGAAGGCCACAGCGAATACTCTTCACTTCGCGCCATAGACAATCTTGTGGAATTTTCTTCCAACTTAATCGATTCAGGGCCGGCCGACCTTCAGGATGCAATCGCTGACAAAATTCTTTTTTCTTCAACAGAGGATTCAGAAAGTTCTGTGGACACAAGATTTCTTAAAGACATTAAGGATTCTTCAAAAGACGATTCTGTTATTTCAGTTGCAATTATTGATGATGATGCAGCAATCAGAAATCAATTAAACGAAGCATTTTCAAAACTGACAGTAAGCACTTCTCTTTTTCAAGACGGCCAGTCTTTTCTGGATGCCCTGGACAAAGAAAATTTCGACATTGCCATTCTTGATATTTTTATGCCGGGACTTTCCGGATTTGATGTGCTCAATCAACTGAAGGCCAGGGGTTCTACCATTCCAATCATCATTTACTCTCAGTCAACGCAAAGAGAAATGGTTGTGCAAAGTTTAACCTTGGGCGCAAAAAGTTATGTTGTTAAACCGCAAAAGCCAGAAGTGATTATTCAAAAAGCCATGTCGCTTTTAAACAGAAATTAAAATGGAAAAAAATTCTCTTGATATAGGAAGCCGTTTTTTATCCAGTTCACTGCATGAAATTAGAACACCAATTCAAACAATCATCAGTACGCTGGAACTTTTAAAAGACACACCTTTAACAACCGAACAAATGGAATACATCAGGCAGCTGGACTTTTCTTCAAACGTAATGCTGCAGCTGGCCAACAGCGTCCTTGATTTTACAAAGATGCGGTCCAAAGAATTTCATCTGGAAAAAATTCCTTTTAATTTAATAGAAACCATTGAGCGCACAGTCGATTTAATTTCCATTGACGCTTTTAACAAAGGCATTGAAGTCATTACTGACATTGACTATTCCATTCCCCACATCATAAAAGGCGACCAGCTAAGGCTGCAGCAAGTGATTTTAAATCTTGTAAAAAATGCCGTTAAGTTCACCTCTAAAGGCTACATCAAAATCAATGTAAAAGAAAAAGATAATTTTCTTCATTTTGAAATAATTGATTCTGGCATTGGCATTCCGGAAGAAAAGCGCAAATTGATTTTTAAAAATTATTATCAGGTTGACGCTTCAACCAGCCGCATGTACGGGGGAACAGGTTTAGGTCTGTCCATTTCTTCACTACTTGTAAAAAAGATGGGCGGCAAAATCAAAATAAAAGGAAACAAACCTCAGGGGTCCAATTTTTATTTTTCGCTTCCACTTGAAGGCAGTCAGAGTCTTTTAAGTCCAGAAGAAGAAGTTCTTGAAGGGCAAGAGAAAAAAGTTTTTTCCATTCCGGAAAATACAAAAATTTTAATTGTTGATGATAACAATATTTTTTGCCAGACATTCAAAAGCAAACTGGAGTATTTTAATTTTAAGAAAATTGAATGTGCCCATTCCGGACAAGAGGCCCTTGAAAAATTACAAAAGGCCCAAAGCGAAAAAGAAAATTTCACACTGCTTTTTGTAGACATGATTATGCCGGAAATGGACGGCTGGCGTTTTGCTTCACAAGTAAACAATTTTGAAAATCTAAAATCCATTACAAAATACCTGATGATTCCGGAAGGCCAGCTGGGCTCTGACGCAAAAATGAAAATGCTGGACTGGTTTAAAGGCTACATCTACAAACCAATAAAATATTCTCCACTGTGCAATGTTTTAGGCGAAAACTTCAGTTCTTTAAATGACTTAAAAAACACAGCCATTCCTATTTCTGCCCAAAGTGAAAATGCTGACGACTTTGAAGAACTGGAAGAATTACCAGAAGTGCCACCTGCCGAAAACATGAAAATTCTTATTGCAGAAGATCATCCCGTAAACCGCAAGCTGATGAAAATCTTCCTTGAAAAATTCGGGGCCCAGGTTTTTCAGGCAGAAAACGGACAGGAAGCCGTAGACACTTGTCTTGAAAATCCAGACATAGATTTAGTTTTTATGGACATACAGATGCCTGTAAAAAATGGAGCAGACGCCAGCGTAGAATTGCGTGAAAAAAATTTTACAGGAATAATTATTGCCTGCACAGCAAATTCCAACCAGGACGATTTTGCCGAATACAAAAGGCTTGGCATAAATGACATTCTTGTAAAACCCTTTCGCCAGGAAGAAATTAAAAAACTTTTGGAAAAATGGAACACAGTACTTTTAATTCCGGAAGCAAAACAAATTCTTTCTGTAACTTCCATAAGCAGTATAGAAGGCGATTCATGGGATTCAGCTGCATTCAGAAACATGTGCCAGGCAGAAAAACTTGACTGCAAAAAAATAATTGAAAGCTTCATAGAATCAAGTGCAACCACATTAAATGAAGTTAAGGCACTGCTTTCCGAAAGCATTCCAGATTATGATTCCATTCAAGTAAACGCATGTCTTCTGGAAAAAGTCGCTAGTCAAGTCAAAGAAAAAAAATTAAAAAAATCTGCCCATGAAATGATTCAATTTTGCAAAGAAAAAAACAAAATCATGATCGAAGCATGCCGAACAAATTACGCACTGGACTTGCACGCTTTTACAAAACTGGCAAAAAACTGGCTTGAACTGGAAGAAAAAAATCAGGTGGAAAAATGATAAAAACAAATTACCATACACACACAAATTTCTGCGACGGAAAAAACAGGGCAGAAGAAATGCTGCTTTCTGCAATCCAAAAAAAATTCGACATACTGGGATTTAGCGGTCATTCAATGTTCCCCTTTGCAAGCGACTGGCACATAAGTTCCAAAGAACATCAAACCTACTGCCATGAAATAAATTCCCTAAAAGAAAAATACAAAAATCAAATTGACGTCTACCTAGGCTTTGAAGCAGATTTTATAGAAGGAGTTTGCTGCCCGTCTTTTGAAAACTACAAAAACTTTTCTCCAGATTTTTTGATTGGTGCCATACACTACGTTCCCTGCCAGAAAGGATTTTTTGAAGCAGACGGTTCTTTTGAAGAAACCAGAAAAAAAATTGGGGAACTTTTTAAAGGCAATGTAAAAAAAGCCGTACAATCATATTTTGAAGCACAAAGACAAATGCTAAAAAAAGGCGACTTTACTTTTATGGCCCACCCAGATTTAATCCGCAAACAAAATTCCCCCCTGAACAAAACGGGCCCCCTCTTTAGCGAAAAAGAAAGCTGGTACAAAAAAGAAGTTGACCTTACCGTCAAAGAAATTGCCCGCTCAGGCGTCACTGTTGAAGTAAACACAGGCGGCATGTCACGCGGCTACCTTGACACCCCCTACCCTTCACCATATTTTCTAGAAAAACTTTTTCAAAACAAAGTGGCAGTCACTTTAAACTCAGACAGCCATCAATGTGACACCCTGGATTCATATTTTGACCAGACACTGCTTTACATAAAAAAAGCCGGATACAAAGAAATCACTTTCTTTAAATCCGGCCACCTTGAAAATCAAAAAATTGATTAACAAAAGGACAGCTGTAAAAAATCTTTTTTTTTAGAAACTGTGCTTTTCTGCATCAGACTGACAGTCAATGCATAAAGTTGTCCAAGGAAGAGCTTCCAATCTGCCCAACTTGATTGGCTCGCCACAGTTAAGGCAGATACCGTAAGTTCCACGCTTAATTCTAGTCAAAGCCTCATCAATTTGATTCAGACGATTTGCATTTTGAGCGCCAAGTTCGTTTATCAATTTGCGATCGATGGCGTCAGAAGCAATATCAACTTCATCTCCAGATTCGGAATTACCTACCATTTTAAAGAGTTCCGCATCCTGAGCTTCCAGATTCTTCAAGATTTCCTCGCGCTGTGCATTAAGCACCTTTGTCTGTTTTTCCAAGAATTCCTTTTTCATATTAATCCCCGTTGACAGTTAATAATTATTTGTAGATAATAATTTACAACGAAAATCCTAAAAAGGCAAATAAATTCTGGAGGAATTTGTGGCTAATAAAGATGAAGCTATTGAAGTTCAAGGCGTTGTAAAGGAAGCACTTCCAAATACAACTTTTAAAGTAGAATTGCAGAATAAGCACATTATTCTGGCTCACCTGAGTGGCAAAATGCGCAAGCACTACATTCGTATCGTTCCTGGCGACACAGTAAAAGTCGAACTTTCACCTTACGACTTAAACCGCGGCAGAATTATTTTCCGCGAACGCTAAAGATATTCCCACAAAAATTATTTTTCTCTTTTTATGGGCGTATCCCTGAAAATATTTTTCAAATATTTTCAGGGCCAGGCTTTCTGGGGTTCCGCGCAAAGCGCTCCAATATTTTTTTGCTTCAAATTTTTTTTTGTAAAAAAAACTTTTCTAAAAAGAAAGGACATCAAAAAGAAGAAGGGCAAAATTTACATTCAGCAAAAAAACATCGCCTTCGGCGCCCCGCCAATCCTTTACGCTCTTCTAGAATTATATTTTTTTCTTAAGAAAAAATTACATTCCAGACAAAAATCTATTCTTCTTTTTCATCCGAAGATTTTTTACCCTTTGAAGCTTTTTTCACACCTGCAAAAAAATACCTGGCACCGTTCACACATTCCCTTATTCCATTTATTCCTGCCAAAAGACAAAAAATGTTTAAAGGGAAAAACCACCTTATGCCGCCAATAGACAAAGCTCCAAATCCGCAGAAAGTTTGCAAAAGTCCGCGAAAAAAAGTTTTCCTGCCATAGTCTTTAAAATCTTTAGGGCTATAATTTTTCTTTTCCTGGTTAGTATAAGTGTAAGTTCTTTGCCACCTGCCATTTTCTTCATTCGAAGAAGTCTGTCCTCCAGAAAAAAATTCCCAGAAAGGATCATAAGAATTATCTGTTCCAGTTGACTGACCATAAGAACCGTATTGCCCGTAAGAACCATAATTCTGGTAAGTAGAAGAACCATAGGAATCGTACTGCTTTCTTTTTTCTTCATCTCCCAAAACAGAATAGGCCTCGTTTACCTGCTTAAACTTTTCTTCAGCGCTTTTGTCACCAGGATTTTTGTCCGGGTGATATTTCATGGCAAGTTTTCTGTAAGCCTTTTTTATTTCATCCGCACTTGCTGTTTTGGAAAGTCCAAGAACTTCGTAATAATCTTCCATCTTTTTCCTTAAAAAAAATCTTAAAGGGAGTCCTTAAAAAATCAATTTTCAGGGACAACTTTGAAATCCACAAGACCTAAAAAAATAAGTCAACAAAAAAAACACTTATGGGCGCCTCTAAAAATCAATTTTTATAAAGCACCTGTACCTAAAATTAATAAAATAATCCTGCATGTGCAAGACAGTTTTTTCATTTAACAAAATTTTATTCACCGGATAATAACCCATGTGGAACCATTACCGCCATCTTTTTTATCCGGATGGCCTGCTTCGCCCAGACGCTTGTCCTGCTCAATAAAAGTCCTGACCATAGAAGGCAAAACACTTTCTCCCGTCTGACTGTGGTTACCCTTGCCGTGAACAATCATCACTTTTTTTAAGCCCCGCCTCTTACAGTCACTTATAAAAGCATCCAGCCTAGTCCACGCCTGGTCCCGCGTCATACCGTGCAAATCCAGGCTTGCTTCACACCTTAAATGATGCAAGTATTCGCGATTGTGCATTTTGCTATTTTGATCAGCGTCACAATTTATTTTGTCCTTGTCCACAGTGCCGTAATGGTTCAGCCATGCAAGTAAAGCGTCATTAGCATTTGAATCATCATCTGCCACATCTTCCATCGTGTAGCCCATTTTTAAAAGTTCTTTTTCCTGGGCAGAAGGAGCGTTTGCCTTTTTGTGGGATTTTTGATTTTGCCCCTTAGAATTTTCCATTTTACTTTTGCGCTGACTTTCTTCCCACTCTTTTAAAATCTGCCCAAAATCCTTTGCCATAACTTTCCCCTTTTATCTGATGATTAAAACTGCATCTTCTTTAACCCAACCGCTTGTATCGTTGTTGCGGATAAAAAGCCAGCCATCAATTTGGTGTTCAATTTTTACCCTGGAAGCCACTTGCAAAGTTACACCGCTTTGAACATAGTCTTCTGGAATGGTATTGATATAACCGCCTTTAAAAAGACCGTACTTCATTCCGCAGGAAATACCCGAACAAATTCCTGTTACAGACAAAAACAATGCAAGTGCTAAAAAGGCAGAAGCAAGGGCAGTTCTTTTAAGCAAGAACAGAATGATCACAGTAAGCACGCTCAAAATCAAAAGACCTGCAAGAATGTAATGCAAAATCAAATTGCTTTCGTTTACACCAGCCTTAAGTCCGTCAGCCACTTCTGCATCAATTCTGTTTTGTCTGGCAGAAGAAAAAATTGGAAAGGAATGGCGCTCCTTTACCCTCAAATTATAAAGTTCATCAATATTTTTTACTTCTACAAAATTATTTTTTTCTACAACTTCTTCCTCCTGCGGACTTTCAAAAGCAAATGAAAAATCATCATTCGACAAAGTTGCAGACTTTTCGTTTTCTTCATCAGTGGCTGCCGCAAGAACAGTGAATGTAAAATCCGGCAAAGACAAATCCACTTGTGCCCCAGAATAGGCAGAAGCAGTAACAATCATTTTTGGCAGGGAGTATGTACCCGGAATAAGGGGCTGCCAATCAAAGGTAACCACAGGAACAATATCCGGTGAAAAGTTTGAATTAATAAGCCCTTTTTCTGC
>CAVCWN010000037.1:0-9171 GCA_963605975.1 Desulfovibrionaceae bacterium
GTCTTTATATCTTAAAAAATCGAAGCATCATAAAAGGGGAAATTTATGAAACAGTTCGGTGGAAGTGTATTATTTTTGGATCGTTCAGACATTAATACTGACGAAATTATTCCTGCTAAGTATCTTACAGAAAATACAAAGCAGGCTTTAAAGCCTTATCTTCTTGAAGATTTGAAGTTGGACGGTTTTAACCCGAAAACTGACATCTCTGGAAAAAAAGTAATCATTACACGTGAAAACTTTGGCTGCGGTTCAAGTCGTGAACATGCGCCTTGGGCTCTTGAAGTTAACGGCATTTATGTTGTAATTGCTGTAAACTTTGCACGCATTTTCCGCCAGAATATGTACAACTGCGGTCTTCTTGCTCTTGATATGTCTAAGAAAGATATTGATGACATGTTCAGGACTTTTGCAGACAAGGAAACTGAATGCAAAATTGAACAAAAGGAAGATGGCACTTGGAAAGTAAAACTGATTGCTGGTTCTCTTTCAACAAGTTATCCTTTTAAACTGGAAGGTTTTGAAAAGGCTCTTGTAGAAAATGAAGGATGGATCGGTTACGCTGATTCAAAATACTAATTGCTGGTAAAAAAAAAAGGCCTGCTTCTTTTGGCAGGTCTTGCGTAAGGGGCTGTAGGGGCGCCGAAGGCGTTCCAGTTTTTATCTGGGAGCGAAAGCTTCTAGATAAAAACTGGAATGAGCGAATAGCGGAACCCCGAAAGACCCGGCCCATTTTTTTGAGAATCAAAAAAATGGGATACGCCCAAATAAAAAAAATAAAACTAAATTTTTGAAACCAGGCCTAACTGTTCCAGAAAGTCAACAATCTGCTGGACGATTTGCTGGGGATTAAAGCGGGCCGTGTCAATAATCATGTTGGCAAAGGCGAAATCGTTGTTGTCAATATTGTAAAGTTTTTTATAGCGGCGGCTGTCTTCGCTGTCACGCATGGCTGTAAAGGCTTTAATTTTTTCAAGATCTCCTCCTTCGCGGGTCAAAATGCGCTGGGCCCTGACTTCATCGGGGGCTGAAAGGTAAACTTTCAAATCTGCTTCTTTTAACATCCAAATGGCAAGACGGCTGCCCAAAACGCAGGATTCTTTTTTTGCGAGTTCAACTTGTTTTGTGTCAACGGCAATGTCATAGGAATCGTCTGTCTTTGCGTTTTCAATCACTTGTTCAAGGGTAAGGCCTTTTTCCTGGGCCAGTTGGCGAAATGTGTAGTTGATGAGCTTAATATTTAAAAGCTTTGACAAAAGAGTACATACGGTTGTATTTCCGCAGCCTGACTTTCCGCTGATGGCAATTCTAAGCGGGCGATTAAGTTTGTATGGCATAAAAAACCTCCTCTACTCTACATTCTTAGACTGTTCACGAATATTTTCAAGTGCATCTTTGGCAGTAATGACTTTTGCACCAACTTCTGTAAATTGATTTTTGCTGCCGATTGTATTTATTTCGCGGTTGGCTTCCTGACAAATAAAGTCCATTCTTTTGCCAGGGAAAGGATTATTTTCTATTTCATCCCTTAGGGCGGCAAGGTGACTTTGCAGGCGGATGATTTCTTCGTTGATTGTATATTTTACAAGCATGGCTGCGGTTTCTGTCATGATACGGTTTTCATCTGCATGGTCGCCAAGTAGTTCCTGGAATTTTGAAGTGATTTGATTTTTAAATTTTTCTTCCATCTGGGGCTGCCACTTTTTAAAAAAGTCTGCGCAGTCATCAAGAACAGAAAGTTTTTCAAGTAAATCGATTTTTAAATTTTCCCCTTCCCTTCTTCTGTCTGTAAGGAAAGATTCAAAGGCTTTGTCAAAGACTGTCTGGATTTTTTTCCAGTAGCTGTCTGCATCATAGTCGTATGTGATGTTAAAGACGCCTTCCTGGGACAAAATGAATGTGAGGGGGATTTCTTCTGCTTTGCGATTTAAGGCTTTTGCGACTTCAAGTGCGGCATTCTGGTACATGATGGCTGCCTGGGAATCGACTGTTACTTTTGCAGGGGATGTTAAATCTTTTACGCGGATGGATAAATCAATTTTTCCACGGACGACTTTTTCTGTAACGATTTTTCTGACTGTAGTTTCAAGGGGGCTTAAAAAGTATGGCAAATTGATATTTAAGTCCAAAAAGCGGGAGTTAACGGATTTTATTTCAACTGAAATTTGAGTGCCATCTACAATTTCTTCTTTGTAGCTGTAGCCGGTCATGCTGTTCATTTTTTATTCCTTTTATGGGGGACCAGCGAATGGTAAAAAAAAATACCTTTGTGGCAGCCCCCTATTTTTTTACAGATTTACTTTTTTTCAGCTTGAAAAGACAGCTTTTCTAAAAGTTTTTGTCCAACTTTCCAGTTGTCACCGGCACCCATTGTTACAAAAAGGTAGCCTTCCGGATATTGAGGGCCTGAATCTTCTTTTAACAGATCGTAGGCCTTGAGGGCAGCTGTGTCAAAATCGTCTGCGTAAATGACATGCTTGTGATATTTTTTTGCATGTTCTGCAAGGATTTGACCTGTAACATTTGCTTTAGAGGCATCTTCTCTGGCAGAACCGTAAATTTTATTTATGATGACGGTGTCTGCGTACTTGAAACTTGAAGCAAATTCTTCAAGCAGGGCCTGGGTGCGTGTATAGGTGTGGCTCATGAAATCCACAATGATTTTGTGGTTTGAATAAAAATCGCGGAAGCCTTTTAATGTGGTATTTATGGCTGTAGGATGGTGACCGTAATCATCAAGAAGGATTAAATCCTGACCTAAAGGCGTTTTTGTGTGGGCAATAATTTCGCTGCGTCTTTTTCCACCGGAAAAGTTTTCTAAGGCTTCTTTGATTTTTGAAGTGTAGTCACAAATATTTTTTCCATCTTCAAGGATAAATCTTGAAACAAGGGCGAAGGCTCCGCAGGCGTTAAGTACATTGTGGTCACCCGGAACAGAAATTTGGCAGTCACCTAAAAGTTTTATGTTAAAGGAATGTTTGCCGTTTTTTATCTGACCGAAAGTTAATTTGTAATCGCCGATGGCTTTTGTGCCGTACGGAATAAAGTTGATGTCTGGTCTTTTTGATTTTGCTATCTGGGCTGTTTCTACAGCGCCCGGGTTATCTGCACAGTAAATTAAATCCTGGCCCTGGGGCAATTTTAAAATGTATTCTACAAAGGCGTCGCGAATGTCCTGGTATGTGGGATAGTAGTCCTGGTGATCACTTTCTACGGATGTGAGGAGGATTTTCTTTGGGCAAAAGTCAAGAAAGTGCCTCTGGTATTCACAGGTTTCTGCCAGAAAATAATGCTTCTTTTCTGGATTGAATGACGCTGATGTCATTGTACATGAATTTCCAAAAGAAGAAATGATGCTGCCGGCCAGAGCCTGAGAGTTCAAGTCAAGGTATTTTAAAATTGTTCCTGCAAAACCGGTAGTTGTTGTTTTTCCGTGAACTCCACATATTCCTGCGCTAAAGGAACTCTGGCTTACAAGACCCAAAGCCTGGGAATACAAAAGCATGGGCTTGTTTTTCGCCTTTGCTTCTTTTAAATCCTCATTATTTTCCGGACTGTATGCGGAAGAATAAATTACATAATCTATGCTGTCTGTGATATTTTCTTTTGAAAAAGGAAGGGCTTTTAGACCGAGTTTTTCTATAATTTGATCTGTGTAAAATCTTTCTGCTACGTCAGAGCCTGTGATGATTGCGCCTTTAGCTTTTAAAAGCTCAACAAGTGCAACCATACCTGTTCCCTTTATTCCAACAAAATGTAAATGCTTATTTTTAAAATCGATTGGTAAAGAGTCTGTCATGAAAAGAATAATACTCTTTTGCTGAAGATTTTACAAGGAGATGATTTTTTTAATGATTTTTTTAAGCTGCCAATTTTTTTTAACGCTGGCCTGAAAGTTCAATGTAGATTTGATCTGCCAAACCGAAGCTGGAAGATTTTGTCAACTGTTCTGCGTAATTGTCATAGAGCATGTCTTCATACATATCTCTTGCGTAAGAATTTTCGCTGCCTGTTAAATCGCTTTTCATAATTGTAGACCGCATTGAAGAAAGCATCATCTTAACAAGATAATTTTCCATTTCCATTGCTGATTCGTAAAGTTCTGATGTTTTGTCGATTTCAGGCTTTTTGGCATTTCCATAATAGGCCTGGGCAGCCATTCCTGAAGGAGAGGCGTGCTTGTCTTTTTCAGAAGTAAAGGTTCCTTCAAAGCCTTGGGTGTAGTCCCCATTTAATCTTTTTCCGGAAGACACCTGGGAACTTGACAGATTACTTGTTCCTGTAAAGCCACCGTTTTTTTCTTTTTTTGATTCGATATTTTCAAGGAGTGATTTAAAGTTATTGTATTCAGCATTTTTATATGTTTGAGAAATAGTGGCAGATCCGTTTGAAAGAGTGCCTGTTATATTTGTTCCTGAAATTCCATTTACTGCCATAAAAACCTCTAAATCAATATTTGAAAGTAAGGGGGGCAAATGCAATTTTTAACTTTTACACCTGCCCTTAACTGCTAGAAATTATCTTTTTAAATTTGCGGCTGTCTGAAGCATTGTGTCGCTTGTCTGAATGGCCTTTGAATTAAATTCGTAGGCTCTTTGGGCTACAATCATTTGAACCATTTCGTTTACAACAGAAACGTTGGACATTTCCACAAACTTATGTTTTACAACTCCCATTCCTTCAAAACCCGGGCGGCCTGCAATTGGAGCACCAGAAGCATTTGTTACTTTGTAAAGGTTGTCCCCTTCACTTTCAAGCCCTACTGCATTCGGAAAGCGGTAAAGTTCAAGCTGGCCTACCATTGTTGGTTCATTTGAGCCATTTACTTTAACACTTACGCGTCCGTCATCAGAAATGGCAAGTGTTTCCAGCTGAAAACCTTCTGGCAAAATGATTTCTGGAACTACACGAAGACCATTTGCTGTTACCAGCTGACCTGTCATGTCAACTTTAAAAGTACCGTCGCGAGTGTAGGCCCAGCTGCCGTCATACTGCTGTACCCTGAAAAATCCGTCTCCGACAATAGCGACATCAGTGTCTACTCCTGTTGCCTGCAGGGAACCTTGTGACATTACCCTCTGAGTGGCAGCAAGTTTTACGCCAGAGCCCATTTGAAGGCCTACAGGTGTAACTGTGTCTTCTGTAGCAGGGGTGCCTGCAAGTTTTACATTTTGATAAACTAAATCTTCAAATTCTGCACGGTGCTGTTTAAAACCTGTCGTGTTTACGTTTGAAAGGTTATTTGAAATTGTATCAATTGCGGCCTGCTGACCGTTCATTCCTGTTGCTGCGTTCCAAAGACTTCTTACCATAACTTATTCCACCTTTTACCCTTAAGAATTAACTCTTACAACCTGACTCCAGAGAGTGTCCATCATTGTATCTTCAGTTTGGATTGTTTTTTGATTCATTTCGTAGGCGCGGTTTACTTCAATCATTTGAACCATTTCGTTTACGATGTTGACATTGCTTGTTTCTGTATACCCCTGGAGCATTTGTGGTCTTTCGTTTCCTTCTGCTATGTGATAGTCACCTGCAATATCATTTGTGGCGTAAAGTGAAGAGCCCTGCTTTTCCAGATAGCGTTCATTGTCAAAGCGGACGATTTTAAAACGGTCAACTTCCTCATTTGTATTTTCTGTATAAATCATGCCGTCTTTGTTTACGAAAAATTTATCGTCTTCCAGTTGAATGGGACCATTTTCGCCCATGACAGGATAGCCTTCTTTTGTAAGAAGAATGCCTTCTTTGCCTATGTGAAAATTTCCGTTTCTTGTAAAGCGTTCGCCGTCTGGTGTGTCTACAACAAAAAAGCCCTGACCGCTTAATGCCATGTCAGTTTTTCCTTCTGTTGATTTAAAGGAACCCTGGTCAAAATCTGTGTAGACTTCGTTTGTTTCAACACCTAAACCTAATTTTCCTATAACAGGCATGGAATCTACAGAACCGGCAGCAAAGGCGTAAACTCCGTCATCTCTTGTTCTTCTGATAAGGAGTTCACTAAAATTTTTACTTACTGCAACGTCTTTTTTGTAACCTGTTGTGTCAACATTTGCCAGGTTGTTTGAAATAACATCCAGTCTGTTTTGCTGGGCATTCATTCCGCTAGCACCAATATACCAACCGCGAACCATACTTTACCTCTTGTATTTATTATCGGAATTTAAAAAATTGACTTAAGGGTATCTCTAAAAAATATTGTCCTAAAAAAAGTAGAGCGGGCGTTGCGGGCCGGCGCTTGAGGCCCGCAGAAGGGGTAGCGGAAGACACGACAAAGCGGAGCAAGTGGCAAAGTTTACTTTGCCACTTGAAAAGCGACTCGTGGCTGCAGCGAGGGGAAGGCTTTCCCCTTAAAAATTTAAAAAAATAATGTTTTTAAAAAACATATAACTTGCAAATTAGAGAATTCAGTTTTATAATTTCTTTAAGTAATAATATAAATCACAAAAAAGACTTTATGGGCAAGCGCTCGACTGGAGCCTTTTTAAGGAGAATTCACATGGCATCATCAGATTACTCAAATGAAGAACCACGCGTTCTGGCTATTATTTTGGGCGGTGGTAAAGGAACTAGACTTTACCCTTTGACACAGGAACGTTCTAAGCCGGCTGTTCCTTTTGGTGGAAAATATAGAATTGTTGATATTCCGATTTCTAACTGTATCAACTCTGGTTTTAAAAAGATTTATCTTTTGACTCAGTTTAACTCGGCTTCTTTGCACTTACACATTATTAATTCTTATAACTTTGACCGCTTTAGTCACGGTTTTGTTGAAATTCTTGCGGCAGAACAGACTCTTGAACATTCCGGCTGGTATGAAGGCACTGCTGATGCGGTAAGAAAAAATTTCCAGCATTTTAAAGTACAGCGCCCTACTCATTACATTATTTTGTCTGGCGACCAGTTGTACAGAATGGATTTAAAGGCTTTTATGGATGCCCACATTAAGTCTGGTGCAGATATTACTATTGCTGCAAAGGCTGTAAACCGTGAAGATGCTTCTGGTTTTGGAATCATGAAGGTTGATGCTGACAAGAGAATTACTGAATTTATGGAAAAGCCTGCTAAGGATGCAGATATTTCTGAATGGAAAATTCCTGAAGAGTCACGCGGTGATTTGCCTGCAGACCTTGAGTATCTTGCTTCTATGGGTATTTATATTTTTAATTCTGAAACTATGGATGAAATGCTCAATAATGAATACATAGATTTTGGAAAAGAAATTATTCCTATGGCAATTCAAAATAAAAAAGTTCAGTCATATATTTTTAATGGATATTGGGAAGATATTGGAACAATTAAGTCTTTCTACGAAGCAACAATTGACCTTACAAGCCCTGTTCCTCATTTTAACTTCTATGATGAAGCAAAGCCTGTTTACACTCACATGAGAAACTTGCCGCCAAGCAAAATTAACAATGCTGACCTTACTTCAACTTTGGCCAGTGAAGGTTGCGTAATTACAAATTCACGCATTCAAAAATCAGTAATTGGTGTGCGCTCAATCATCAATGAACACAGTGATTTGAACGGAGTTGTAATGATGGGTGCTGACTATTATGAATCTGAAGAAGAGAAGGCAGCTAACCAGAAGAAAGGAATTCCAAATGTTGGAATTGGTGCTAACTGTAAAATTGAAAAGGTTATTATTGATAAAAATGCCCACATTGGTGACAACTGCAGCATTAACGCAACAGGCAAGCACTATGATGATGGGGATCACGGATTATTCTACAGCGCAGACGGTATAATTGTAATTAGAAAAGGCGCTGTAATTCCTTCAGGAACTGTAATTTAATTTTTTCCTGAAAAACTTTCTTACGAGTTTTAATCGGAATCTTACGTTGTAGGGTTCCGATTTTCTTTTTTTAAAGGATAATTTTTTTAGCGCCTGTAAAATCAGTTGGAAATAAAGTCAACAAGAAGGGCGTAGGCTTCAACCACTTGCCTGGTTTTGTCAGTCGCAACCTTTTCCATTACAGGATTATTCTGGAATTTGTCCGGATGATAGTATTTGATTTTTTCTTTGTAGGCTTTTTTTAAATCTTCAAGATTAGCGCTGGGGGTTATGTCCAGGAGGCGAAAAGCTTTTGAGATTTCAGGTGTGATGTGTTTGTAGATTGCTCTTTTTCTGGTGGAAGAGGTGGATGTGGAGCTTCTGGTGGAAGAAGCTGACTCTTTTCCAAAAGAGGTGGCGCGATTTATGAAAGATGTGGCGTGGACGGTGGAAGATGTGGCTGCTCCTGCAGAAGAAGCAGTCTCTTTTCCAAAAGAGGTGGCGCCTTTGGTTGAAGATGTGGCGCCTTTTGTGGAAGAGGTTGCATTTTTCGTAAAAGGTGTGGCGTTCCTTGCAGAAGAAACTGACTCTTTTTCAAAAGAGGTGGTGCGGTTCGTTGAAGATGTGGCGTGGACGGTGGAAGATGTGGAGCCTTTGGTTGAAGATGTGGCTTCTCCTGCAGAAGAGGCAGATCCATTCGTTGAAGAAAAATTTTCTTCCCCTTCCCCAGCATCATATTCCCTTTCAAGGCGAATAAAATTTACATGCCCGGCTTCAAGAGTTTCTGAAAGCAAATCCCCCAAACGATCATAGAATGAACTTTTCTCTTCTTCCATTTTTATATTCTAATCTATAATTTTTTAGAACTCAATTCAAAAAAAGAACAAAGGAATAATCAAAAAAAATTATTCACCTTTTTCCTTTTGCCCTTCTGAATTTTCACTTTGTGAATTTTCAGGATTTTCTGCTATGCCCCACTCTGCAAGTTTTCTTTGCAAAGTTTTTCGTCCTATTCCTAAAATTTCCGCTGTTTTACTTTTGTTATTTGAATTTTGAGCAAGGTTTTCTGTAATCACGATTTTTTCAGCTTCTTCAAGAGTAAGGCCCAGTGGAACGCTGATATTTTCGCTGCCACTTGCTTCACTGACAGCCGGAGGCAAATCATCAAGTTGTATTTCGTCCGAAGAACACATGACCACAGCGCTTTCTACACAATTACGCAATTCACGAATGTTTCCAGGCCAGTCGTATTTAAACATGCAGCTCTTTGCCCTGCCGGAAAAGCCTTTAATGGACTTGCCGTTTTCTTCACTAAATTCCGAAAGAAAAGCTGCCATAAGTAAAGGAATGTCCTCTTTTCTTTCTCTTAAAGGAGGAACGTGAATGTGAATAAC
>CAVCWN010000038.1:0-9016 GCA_963605975.1 Desulfovibrionaceae bacterium
CCCTAGAAGGCTATCTTAACAGTGACTCTTGCTTTGGAACTGTAGTCGGTCGCTATGCAAACCGCATTGGGGGAGCTTCTTTTAAAGCTAATGGTCAGGAATATCACCTGGATAAAAATGACGGTGAAAACACTCTACACGGCGGTTTTGACCGTTTTGAAAAGAAAGTCTGGTCTTCAAAAATCGTTAAAACAAAAAATGGCAGCGGTGTACTTTTTTCAAGAATTTCTTACGATGGGGAACAGGGCTTTCCCGGAGAATATGTAATTAATGTTACTTATACTCTTAATGAAAAAAATGAACTTACTTTGGATTACCAGGCTATTGGAACAAAAGATTCTCCTGTAAATCTTACAAATCACGCATATTTTAACCTTAGGGGATATAATGGTGGTGATGTAGGGGAGCAGCTTTTAAAACTTAACTGCCCGCATGTTCTGGAAGTGTCAAAATCTTTGATTCCTACAGGAAAATTGCTTGATGTAAAGGGGACTTGTTTTGACTTTACACAAGAAAAACCTATCGGCAGGGATATTGACCAGACTTTTGCAGGTTATGACCACTGTTTTTGCAGGGAAAATCCGGATAATTCCTTAGAAGAAATTGCAAAGGTTACAGATCCTTCAAGCGGCAGAAGTATGACTGTAAAGACTACAATGCCTGGGGTACAGCTTTATACTGCGAATTTTATTGACGGAATTTGTGGGAAAAATGGATTTAAATATTCTAACCACGGAGCCTATTGTCTTGAAACTCAGCATTATCCTGATGCCCCGAATAAGGAAAATTTTCCAAACTCAATCGTAAAGGCAGGTGAGGAATATCATCATCTTACCCAGTACATTTTTGCCTGGTAAAGATTTTGTTTTGTAGAAAAAGACTTTGCTTGGACAGACGTTGTCAAAAAGAGCATATGTCATAAAAAAGAGTAAAAATATCAATATAGAGAGGTCACGATGGACGTCCAGTTACAGGAATTGATTGACAAAATCAAAAAAGACGGTGTTGCCAGTGCAGAAAGCCAGGCAAAAGCAATTATTGCTGAAGCTCAGAAAAAGGCAGTATCAATTATTAGTGATGCGGAAGAAAAAGCTGATGCTATTATCAAAAATGCAAAAGCTGAAACTGAACGCATGGAAAAGGCCAGCGAAGACGCGATTACTCAGGCAGGACGCAATCTTATTATTTCATTTAGAGATGGAATCAATAAAGAACTTTCTGCTATCGTCAACGAAGAAACTCAAAAGGCTTATGACAAGGATATTCTTAAAAAACTGATTCCAGAAACTGTAAAAGCCTGGGCAGATAAAAAAGAAGCTGAAAGCCTTACAGTTCTTCTTTCGGCAAAAGACCTCAAATCCCTTGAAGCCAATTTAAAGACAGCCCTTAAGGCACAAATTAAAAAGGGACTTGATATTAAAACTGATTCTTCCCTTTCTGGCGGATTTAGGATAGGAACAAAAGACGGACAGGCCTTTTATGATTTTTCTAGCGAAGAAGTGGCTGCTCTTTTTTCTGCATATCTTAATCCTAAGACGACGGAACTTATGAAAAATGCAGCTCTTTCTCTTAACAACTCTGGTGATAAGGATCAGGATAAAAAATCGAATGATGAAGAAAAAGTCCTTCCTAAAAAAAATGAAAGCCCTAAAAAGACTGTAAAATCTTCGGCTGCAGGAGCAAAAAAAGTTTCTGCAAAGACTTCTTCTAAAAAGGAAAAGAAATAGTGAAACATCTTTATTATTTGCTATCACAATTGCCTTCATTTTCATCAAATGCTGATTCAAATAATAAGCTTCCTATCACTTCTGACTATTTTAAAGATTTGTGCCAGCGTTTTATGTCTGAAAAAGATGCAAAAATCGCTAGCCAACTTTCTTTGGAACCTGGCAGAGAAGAAGAAAAGACTGGTTCGGTTTTTTTGGACACATGGTATGAGCAGGAAAGAAAATTGCGTTTTGCACTTGCCCAGCTGCGTGCTTTGAAAATGAAGAAGGATGCAAAAGATATTCCATCTACAACAGATGCTGACATTGTACAGGCTGCTAGAACTGCGACTGGTATGGATTCACCTTTAAGTGCAGAAATGTTCTTAAATGAATACAGGCTGTCTGTTTTGGATAAAATTGCACCGCTGGATATTTTTTCTGTGGATGCGGTATACAACTATGGTTTAAGACTGCTGCTTGTTGAAAGAATGAAAAAATTCAACAAAGAAGAAGGGCTTTCTTCCTACAGAAAAATTTATGATGAAATTCTTGGAGAAAATAAATGACAGATACAAAAGGCAAAGTTCTTGCTGTTAACGGAAACATGGTTTCTGTTGAGTTTGAAGGAAAGGTTTCTCTCAACGAAGTAGCTTATGTTAAAGTTGATGGCGTTAATCTGAAAGGTGAAGTAATCCGCATCCGTGGAAATATTGCTCAAATGCAAATTTATGAAATGACGAATGGTATTTCTACAGACTGCCCGGTTGAATTTACTGGAGACCTTTTAAGTGTAGAGGTAGGTCCTGGTCTTTTAGGTCAGGTTTATGACGGTTTGCAAAATCCTCTTCCTCTTTTAGCAGAACATTCAGGCTACTTTTTGCAAAGAGGCGTATATCTTCCTGCTCTTGATGAAAATAAAAAGTGGGATTTTACGCCTATTGTAAAAGAAGGCGCAAAACTTATGGCAGGGGATGCTTTTGCTACAGTTCCGGAAGGTCCTTTTACCCATAAAATTCAAGTGCCATATTCTTTTCTTGGCACATATACTGTAAAAAAAATTGCAAAGGCTGGAAGTTATAAAATTCATGACACAGTTGCTACACTCCTTGACGAAAAGGGCAAAAGCCACAATGTGTCTATGTCTTTCAAGTGGCCTGTAAAGCGGGCTGTTAACTGTTATGCAGAACGCCTTATGCCAAAAGACACAATGGTTACGAAAGTGCGCCTTATTGATACATTCTTCCCGGTTGCAAAGGGCGGAACATATTGTATTCCAGGTCCATTCGGAGCAGGTAAGACTGTTTTGCAGCACACCACATCAAGAAATGCGGATGTTGATATTGTAATTGTTGCAGCCTGCGGAGAACGTGCCGGTGAAGTTGTAGAAACACTTAAGGAATTCCCAGAGTTAAAAGATCCTAGAACAGGCCGCTCACTTATGGAAAGGACAATCATCATCTGTAATACATCTTCAATGCCTGTTGCTTCCCGTGAAGCCTCTGTTTATACAGGTGTTACTCTTGCCGAATATTACAGGCAGATGGGGTTAAATGTTCTTTTGCTGGCAGATTCTACTTCAAGATGGGCACAAGCTATGCGTGAAATGTCTGGCCGTCTGGAGGAAATCCCTGGTGAAGAAGCATTCCCTGCATACCTTGAGTCAACAATTGCTTCTTTCTATGAACGCGCCGGTATTGTAAAGCTTCGTGATGGCAGTTTGGGGTCTGTAACTATTGGTGGTACAGTTTCACCTGCGGGCGGTAACTTTGAAGAACCTGTAACTCAGGCAACCCTTAAAGTTGTTGGGGCCTTCCATGGATTGAGTCGTGAACGTTCGGATGCACGCCGCTATCCTTCTATTGATCCTCTTGAATCATGGTCAAAGTATCATTCTGTAATAAATGAAGGACTTGTTGATTTTGCCCGTGACCTATACAAAAGAGGCGCCGAAGTCAATTCAATGATGAAAGTCGTTGGTGAAGAAGGTACAAGCCTTGCAGACTTTATTGTTTATCTTAAGAGTGAATTCCTTGATCGCGTTTATATGCAGCAGGATTCATTTGATGAAATAGAAGGGGCTACTGGCATTGACAGACAAAAATACGTCTTTAAGAAAGTAGTAGAAATCCTTGCATCAGATTTTGAAATCCAGGAAAAGGATGAAGCCAGAACTTTCTTTAATAAACTTACACAGTTTTTTATTGATATGAACTATAAGGCTTTTGAATCTGCTGAATTTAAGGCTTTGGAAAAGGAAATTGATAAGGCCCTTTTGGCCAAAAAGGCTTTGTTAAATGATGATGTTAAGAAAATGCTTAAGAATGCCAGGTAAGGGAGTTAAGTTATGAATAAGGTATACAGTAAAATTGAAAGCATTAACGGTTCAGTTATTACCGTTCGTGCAAATGGTGTAAGACTTAACGAACTTGCTGAAATCACAACTAGATTCGGAAAGTCATTGGCAGAAGTAAATAAAATTGACGGTGACCTTGTTTCCCTGCAGGTTTTTGCGGGAGGTAGAGGTGTTGCTACAAATGACCAGATTCGCTTTTTGGGACATGACATGCGCGTTTCTTTCAGCGACAATCTTTTGGGAAGAATTTTTGACGGTTCGGCACAGCCACGTGACCACGGCCCAAGTCTTTTTGAAAACCTTGTACCTATTGGAGGACCGTCTGTAAATCCTGCAAAGCGTATTCTTCCAAACAGAATGCTGCGCACAAACATTCCAATGATTGATGTTTTTAACACACTCGTTGTTTCACAAAAGATTCCAATTTTTTCTATTTCAGGTGAACCTTATAACCAGCTTTTGGCACGAATTGCAATGCAGGCTCAGGCAGATGTAATTGTTCTTGGTGGAATGGGGCTTAAGTACGATGATTATCTTTACTTTAAGAATACACTGGAAGAAGGTGGCGCTTTAAGTAAAACAGTTATGTTTGTTCATACAGCTGCTGACCCTACAGTAGAATGTATTAAGATTCCAGACTTGTCTCTTGCCGTAGCAGAACAGTTTGCCCTGCAGGGAAAAGATGTTTTAGTTCTTCTTACTGATATGACAAACTTTGCTGATTCAATGAAGGAAATCGCCATTACACAGGAACAGGTTCCATCTAACCGTGGTTATCCTGGTGACTTGTATTCCCAGTTGGCCAGCCGCTATGAAAAAGCTGTTGATTTTGCGGATCAAGGTTCAATTACTGTTCTTGCAGTAACAACAATGCCTGGAGATGACGTTACTCATCCTGTTCCAGATAACACCGGTTACATTACAGAAGGTCAGTATTATCTTAAGGGCGGAAGAATTGAACCTTTTGGTTCCCTTTCGCGCTTGAAGCAGCAGGTAAACTCTAAAACAAGAAAGGATCACCGCGCCCTTATGGATGCAATGATTCGTCTTTATTCCCAGTACAAAGATACTCTTGAAAAGAAATCAATGGGTTTCAATATGTCTGCATGGGATGAAAAACTTTTGAAGTACGGTCAAATGTTTGAAGAGCAAATGATGGATTTGTCTGTAAACATTCCTCTTGAAAAAGCACTTGATAATGGCTGGAAAATTCTTTCCCTTTGTTTTGAGAAGGAAGAAACAGGTCTTAAAACGGAATTGATTCAGGAATTCTGGCCAAAGAAATAAGGGCCTTTCTTGTAGAGGGCATCTCTAAAAAATCATTTTTGATGCTTTTTTAGAGCCCCCTAGAATGATTTTTTTCACATTCCAAAAAAATGTGATTTTAATGAGGATGATTAAATGGCTAAATTAAAGCTGACTAAAAACGAGCAAAAGGCTCAAAAAGATGCGCTTAAGATGTACCAGCGCTATTTGCCGACTCTTACGCTCAAAAAACAGCAGCTGCAGTCAGAAATCCGTAGCATTGATGAAAAGGCAAAATCTGTTCGTGACCAGCGTAAAAAACTGGAAGCTGAATTTGAAAACTGGATTTCAGTCTTTGGAGAAAAAGAGGCCTTTAAGCCTGGAATGGTAAGTGTAAAAAATATCAGGAAGGGCTGGGGCAATATTGCCGGAGTAAAAATTCCAGTTTATGAAGGAGCGGATTTTTCCCGCGGTGATTATGATCTTTATTCAACTCCTTTGTGGATAGATATGGCTGCAGACCGTATGGAAAAGGCCCTTGAACTTGATTTGCAGGCGGAAGTGCTTGATGAACAGGTGCGTCTTCTTGAAAAAGAACTGCGTACTACAAGCCAACGTGTAAATCTTTTTGAAAAGGTTAAAATTCCAGAAACTAAAGCTAATATAAAGAGAATTGGCATTTTCTTAGGCGATGAACAGGTTAATGCTGTTGTTCGTTCTAAGATTTCAAAGAAAAAACTCCAGTCACTCAATCAAAGTGATGACGTGACTGATGAATCTTAAAAGGGAGGTAAACTTATGGCAATCGTTAAGATGAAAAAGGTTTCCCTCGTTTTAATGAATGAAGGAAGAAAAGAATCCTTAAAGGAACTTAGAAAGGCTGGACTTCTTCATTTGGAAAGTCTTGAAGGTAAGGGGCAGGCTTTTCAGAATTTTAAAGAGACTTATTCTCTTTGTGAAAAGGCTCTTGCTATTCTGGAAGAAATCAAAATTCCTAAAAAAGAACTTTCTAAAGCCGCAAAACTTAAAGATGATGAATGCAGCCAGAAGGCCCAGGAAATTATTTCTTTAAGTGACAAGAAAAAATCTCTTTTTGATTTGATTAATCAGGATTTGCAGGAACTTGAAAGAGTAAAACTTTGGGGAAAGGTAAATCCTAAGGATTTTGAAGACTTGGCTGAAAAGGGTATTTATCTTTACATGTATGAAATTCCTGAAGATAAATATAAAAATATTCCGGAAGAATTTAATACAATTCTTGTGAATAAAAGTGGCAAGATTGCGCGTTTTCTTTTGCAAACTTCACAGTCTCTTTCATCAAAACCTGAAGGCCTGCCTCCAGAAGCATATCTTTTGCCTATGACAAAGGCTTCTACTGATGAGATAAATGAAGAAATCAGGAAGTCAAAGCAGGAAATTTTACGCATTGACAGAAGATTAGCTGACAGTAAAAAGTTCAGTTCTTCAATAAAAGACCATCAACTGAAACTGGTAAAGGATATTGAATTTGAAAGAGTTTACAGTGGAATGGAACATGAGGAAAATTCTGAAGAAAATAAAAAATCAGAACTTGCCTGGGTGACTGGTTACATTCCTGTAGATTCGCTTAAAAAATTTGAAGATCTTTGCAAAAAAAATCAGTGGGCTTTTGCTGCAAGTGATCCAGAAGATGATGATGAAGCTGTTCCTACAAAACTCAAGAATAATAAATTTGTAAGTCTTATTTATCCTCTTACAGACTTTCTTGATGTTACACCGGGTTACAGGGAATTTGATATTTCAGCATGGTTCCTTTTCTTTTTCTGCATCTTCTTTGGAATGATTTTTGGTGATGGCGGATATGGAGCAATCATAACTGCCCTTGCGATCTTTATGATTTTTAAGGGACTGATTTCCAAGAAAAAGGCTAGTCCTTTGTCTGGCCTGGTTTTACTTTTGGGCCTGTCAACTATGATTTATGGCGCTTTGACCTGTTCATGGTTCGGCATCGAAAGTGAAAAACTGCCTTCTTTCCTAGTAGATATTTCCCTTGGTCCAATTTCAAAGGCAAAAGTTGGTGAAGATATAGCAAACACAAATCAAAAGATATTCTGTTTTATACTGGCTTTACTTCAGCTTAGCATTGCTCACATAAAGTGTGCCATAAATGACAGAAAATCTTTAAAGTGCCTTGGAGATATAGGTGCCCTTCTTGAACTGTGGGGAATGTTTTACGTTGTAATGAGTCTTGTTGTTGATTCCGTAAAATTTCCGCTTTTTGCTTCAGATACTGCATTTATCTGGGTTGGAGGAAAAATTCCTTTACAGTATATTGCTTTGGGTACTTTGCTTTTTGGTTTTGTCTTGAACTTTATTTTTTCAAATTATGAAGGTAGCATTGGAAAGTCAATTCTTGAAAGTTTAAAGAACATTATTTCTGTTTTGCTGGGTGTTGTGAATGTTTTTTCAGACATCGTTTCTTACATAAGACTTTGGGCTGTTGCTTTGGCGGGTGCTGCTATTTCAAGTACAGTAAATTCTATGGCAGGTCCAATGATGGGCAAGGCTATTATGTTTGCTTTGGCAATACTTCTTTTAGTCTTTGGTCATGGTTTGAACAATATATTGAATCTTCTTTCGGTAATTGTTCATGGTGTTCGTCTTAATACGCTGGAGTTTTCACAGCATCTTGGCATGTCATGGTCTGGAACAAAGTATAGGCCTTTTAGTGAAGACTAGTTTACAAGGACTTCACCTGAAAATTGCATTTTTTAGGTGAATAAAAGCTTAATGTGAAAGTTTTTGTTTAACAAAATCTTTCTTTAAATAAAAATAAAAGAAAAGTTCCGCATGCGGAGTTTTTAAGGAGTAATTATGAACTGGGGTATGATTGGTGCCGGTTTGGTTATGGGAATTGCTGCAGTGGGCAGTTCGATTGGTATTGGAATTGCTGGTCAGGGAGCAATTGGTGCTTGGAAAAGATGTTATCTCAACAACAAACAGGCTCCATTTTTGCTGGTAGTTTTTGCCGGTGCTCCTCTTACACAGACAATTTATGGTTTTCTTTTGATGAATTCAATGAAAGGAAAACTTGCTGCAGGTACTATGGAACCGCTTTTTGCCCTTGGTTTGGGAATTGCGGCTGGTCTTGCAATGTGTATGTCTGCTGTTGCTCAGGGTAAGGCAGGAGCTGCGGGTTCGGATGCGCTTGCTGAAACGGGCAAGGGTTTTACTAACTACATTATGGTTGTAGGTCTTTGTGAAACTGTTGCTTTGTTTACAATGGTATTTGGATTGATTGCTTAAGGTGGTTGCCTCTAAGTATTGTAATTTTAGAGGCTCCCTTAAAAAATTATTCTGTGGTGCAGCCGTCATGCAATGTTAGAAAAAAGCGAATGAAGTCCTTTTGATTTTTTCACTTTTACAAAATGTAACTTGCTGGCGGTTGCTTTTTTTTTATTTTAGGATAAGTCTGAAAAATCATATCTAAAAAAAACGTTGAAAATGATTTTTTTTGCCTGTCCTTAATTTTTTTTAGGGAATTTTCTGCAGGAAAATCAAATTCCTTAAATCTTAAAATCCTAAAATCAGGAAGAAAATATGGCAAAAACTAGAGTCGTAAAAATTGGGGCTTTTAACAATGTAAAAGAAATTTTACTGGGCGGCGGAAACCCTGTTACCATACAGACAATGTGGAAAGAGGGCATTAAAGGCCTGAAAGAAAACAGTG
>CAVCWN010000039.1:0-6509 GCA_963605975.1 Desulfovibrionaceae bacterium
TCGCAGCACAGCTAACCATCATGGCAAATATCCTTTTAGGATTTATCATAAAGACATCCATCCCTTTCGTAAAACAGCCTCTCAAAAAAAAACAAAAGCGGAAATCCCAAAAAGAATTTCCGCCCTTCAAAAAGAAAAGTTTTATTTCTTAGCCTTTAACCTGTCTTCCTTTCCTTCAACAGTAAAACCATTTACCAGAGTAGCAAGGGTCTGCACACTCACATTATTTATTTCAGAAGACTTTTTCGTTTCGTTTATAGAATCCGTAATTTCAGCCGCGTTAACCGAAACCATATTCATTATTGTGTTAAAGTTGTCAATTTCAATCGCCATCTTTGCCATGTTTTTCTTAACAGCATCATTGTTTTCAGAAATTGTATTTGCGCCAGACTTTACGTTTTCCGTTGTTTCAGTCATCAGCTTAACCGCACCAAGCACTTGCTCAGAACCGGCAGCCTGTTCGTCCATAGCCTGCTTTATGACTTCTTCCTGACTGTTTACAGAATCCGTCAACTGATAAATTGTATTAAAGGTATCGCTTGCAGTTTTTGTTGCCCCAGTAATTTCCTTAATTGAATCCTGCAGTTTTTCCAAGTTGTCAGAAATAGCCTTACCCTGCTTGTTGGAATCCTCTGCCAGTTTACGAATTTCGTTTGCAACAACCGCAAAACCCTTTCCAGCTTCACCTGCATGGGCAGCCTCAATAGCCGCATTCATAGCCAGAAGGTTTGTCTGTTCCGCAATATTTTGAATTACGCTTGAAGCTTCCAACAGCCCAGCCGAATCCGTAAGAATTTTTTCTGACGCCTGCACAGAAGAAGCAATATTTGCCTTTCCTTCGTTAGCCGCAGAAGCCAGCTTTCCAACCGTCTGTGAGTTTTTATCCAAAATGTTTGTAATGGAACGAATGTTTGCAACCATTTCTTCAATCGCTGCAGAAGATTCTTCCACCGCAGACGCCTGCGAAGAAATATTCGAATTCAGATCAGTAATTGTTTCAGACATCACCTTGCTGCTTTCACTGATTTTTGCAAAAGCTTCTGTTTCTGTAGAAACACTAATATTCATTGTATCAATACTGTTTACAATTTGATTTACAGAATTAAAACTAGAAGCAGTTTGCACAGCCAGTTCGCGCGCCATAGCATGAGAAGTCATTGCTGATTTTTGAATATCCGTAATCACATTGCGTGTTGTGTTTACGAAAGAATTTATGCTCTTTGCCATTCCGCCAAATTCATCGCGGGAAAAAACACCTTCTACATTCCTTGTATAATCATTTTTGTACAGCTTGTGCAAAATATGATTAATCTTCCTCATGTTGTAGCCAATGTGGTGGTATAGGCGGTACATGGTCAGCGAAGTCAAAAAAGTACAGAAAAGGAATATCGGCAAAAGCCTCCTAAAGACCCACCTGTACCAGTCGTCAATTCTTCCATTTTGACCAATAAAAGCTGCCATAATTACAAAAATAAATCCAATAAAAGAAAAGTCTGTAATTACAACACTCTTTGGAACCACCCCAAAGAAAACTCTGTGTTCAGTATCGAATGGCAGGAAAACAGTAGCCTTGTCAAACATGTCCAGAAAAACAACATACATTGCAGCTGAAATCATACAGCCAGAACCAAACATCATCATCATGAATGCAAAAAAGCTCAATGTAAGTTCGCTAGTTGAATGTTTGTAAATCAAATAAAAATCCGGAATAAGAATCGCAATGGAAATAACTTCAAGAGGCAAAACAAAAAGTATAATGCGCTTGTAGGAACCTTCCGCCTTTTTTAAACTTTCCTCACTGCCATCGTACTTGCGGATATTTTTAATGTTAATGGTAAAAAAACAAAGTACAAGAAAATATTTTACAAATCCCGTCAAATAATAAAAACCGTTATGTAAAAAAGTCAGACTTTCTGTTACTGACATCAACTGAGAGGCAAGAATCAAAAACCAAAGGGCCATATCACTTGCCACAAAAATAGCAAAATAGAAGGCACCCAGTTGTCTTATTTTTTTAGAAGAAATATTGCTTTCCATTTTCCATCCTCCCAAAATTACGCAGTCAAATTTCCTTAGCCGAATAAAGCTTCCCATGCACAATTCATTTTCCCTTACTCAATTATAAAGGGTAATTTTTGAAAATGAAATAAATTTAAGGAACTTTTTTTCTGGAATCCTTTTTACAATTTTATAATTTTAGATAATCACGCCTTTCGTTGAAGGAATTTCCCCGTTACGGCGGTCATCAATTTCTACAGCCTGCCTGAAAGCCCTTGCTGCCGCCTTAAAAAGACCTTCCATCTTGTGATGATCACTTCTGCCACGGATTGTGTCCAGGTGAATATTGCATTTAGCAGCACCTGCAAACCCCTGCCAGAAATCCTCAAAACAATCCGTCTGGAAACTAGCCTGCTTACCTTCTGGCGAAATTGACACTAAAGGAATTCCAGAAAGCTGAGCATTACAAACGCAAAATCCCCTTCCGCCAAAATCAACACTCACCTGGCAAAGACTTTCATCCATAGGGTAAATAAAAAATCCTGCCCTGTAAATTCCGGCGCAGTCACCCAAAGCCTTTTCAAATGCCTGACCCAAAGCAATGCCTGTATCTTCAATCAAATGGTGCTGGTCCACTTCCAGGTCACCGCTTATCTGGCCGGACAAATCAAACATGCCGTGTTTACAAAAAGCGGTCAGCATGTGGTTAAAAAAACCAATCGGATTTTTCAAATCACACTTGCCGCTTCCGTCAAGATTTAAAGTCAAATTTATCTGCGTTTCTTTCGTATTACGAACAACGGTTGCTTTTCTCATCTTTTCCACCTTAAGAATCCATAATTTTCTGTCACAGGCAAAAGTTCAAAATCAAATGAATGAAACTTTTTCTGCAAGTTCCATACGCTTAAAATGATTTTCCAAAGGCCCCACACCTTCAGGTGCAAAACCCAAATCAAGGAACATCAGGACCTTTTCATTTTCGGCAAGATTAAAAATCTCTTCAGCCTTTTCCGGATTAAAATTATTTATCCAGCAGTTATCCACACCGGCATTCGTAGCAGCAAGCATTAAATGTGTGGCCACAATAGTCGCATCTTCCACACCAGAGTCACGTTTTGAAGCCGGATAAGTAAAAGTATTTTTTTGATCGAACGTCACCATCAAAACAGTTGGCGCCCCATAGCGGCAAGGAGTAAGGCTGTCCACTTTTTTTAGACCTTCATCAGACTGAATCACATAAACGTGGTACTCCTGCAGATTTTTTGCAGTCGGAGCCAGGCGGCCGGCAGTCAAAATCGAATTCAGATCTTCCTTTGAAAGAACTTTATCACTGTATTTTTTACAGGAATATCTTTTTCCGACCAGTTCACTGTATTCCATTCCAAATCCTCCTAAAAAATATCACTTGCCAGCAAAAAGCCTTGTCCTCAGCCATGCCACCCACTCTTTTAAAACCATTACAAAACAATCGTTGCTGTAACAGGAAGGTAAATCTTAAATTTATAGTCCATAAAATCAACAGGCAGATCAATTGCAAAATCAATCTGTGCCGGACCATACGTTGCAGTTACCCCCAGTTTAACATCTATAGAAGGATCCACTGTTAAAACATTGTAGGCATCCAGATAAATGTATGGAGCAAGATGTTCATCTATTGCATAAGAAAGATTCATTTCTCCGCCAACAATAAAATCTGTCTTATATTGGTAAAGAGTATTCAATTTAAATGCCCAGGCATCCATAAAGAACTGACCGCCCACTTGACCATCCAGACGCTGGAACTTCAAACTGCCGCTGTCTTCATCAAAAGTTACAGCCGTATCAAAATAAACACCAGTTTGATTGTAAGGCATAAAATTCACCGCAAGACCAAAAGCCAAATCGCTCAAAGCAGAAGCGTCAAATCCATGCGCACCAACACTTACATTTTTACCCGCAAAGAACTGGAAGGAACCAATGTCATAATTAAATTGCACGTCCACCCAGGATTTACCAACCACATCCAGACCAGTATTTGACAAATCCATCCAGTAAGCGCCCTTTCCACCTTCCATAGCAAAAGTAAGCTTTAAGAAACTGAACGTCAAATCAAGACCATATCCGTAACCTTCAGCCAAAACCGTAGGCTGCCAGTCACCAAAATGAGGAAAAGCGATTGACTGTTCATCCAGGCAACCAAAAGAAAATTTCAAAAATCCCACAGGCGAAATCCAGACTCTGTATTTTGAAGGAGCAACCATTTTCTCCCAAGACCAAATTTCCACTCCACCATATTCATCAATAGTCGTCGTAAGATGGTAGAAATAATTATTTTTATCTTCCGGGCTCCAGTCATTCAATTTTACAAGACCCCAGCCACTTTCATCATAGTCAAAAACAGAACCTGACAGCTTCATCATTACGCTAACATCAAAATCAAATGAATCCAAAGACCTTGCGCTGCTTACATTTTTTTCTTCAACAGTTTTTGCCTCTGCCTGTTCAGAAGAAGCCTCTTCCTTTTTCTTGTCTTCGGATTTTAAATTTTTACTTGATTTTGATTTTGACTTCTTTTTTGCAGCCGTCTTGCTTCCATCATAAGCGCAAATTCTAAATCCCAGATTATTATATTTTTTGTAAGCCTGAGCACCAGTAACTTTTTCATCCCCCACAGAACAGTAAAGACTAGAAGAACTCCATGACCCACCCTGATAAAAAGCATATCCATTCGAATTAGTCCAAGTCCATTCCCAGACATTCCCGCTCATATCGTAAAGACCATAGGCATTGGCCTTTTTTGAAGCAACAGTGTGTGTTTTCCTATTAGAATTTTCTACAGACCATGCAACTTCATCAGCATTTTTGCTACCTGAATAAGTAAAATTTTTACCAGCCATAGCCGCAAGGTGCCATTCATCATTTGAAGGCAGACGGTAACCATCCGAAGTAGCCAGTTGAATTATAATCCCATCAACTGCATCCCCAGTGTGAGGAGCATACCCCCATTCCGCAGTATTTGTTGTACCGTTAAAAGAATAAACAGGAGTCAAACCTTCCAGCACAGAAAGCCTGTTACAAAAAACAATTGCATCGTACCAGCTGATATTTTCAACCGGCAGTTTGTTCCCTTCAAATTCGCTTGGATTTTGCCCCATTACATAAAGATACAAATCCTGTGTTACTTCCGTTTTACCCATTTTGATCTGGGCTCCAGGAATTGCCACAAATTTATATTCACATTCCTTTGTCTGGGCAAAGAAAATTCCTGCTGATAAAAAGGCAGTCAAAAGAAAGAAAACTTTTTTATTCATAAGCGTCTCCTGTTTTTTTTTAGGAAAGTCTCCAAAAATCTCAAATTTCAGAGACAATTTTAAAAATTAAATTAAAACCTTTCTTAAACCGTATTCAACAATATCCGTTGCCCCAAGATTGTGCAGCAAAGGCAAAAGAGTAGGCACTTCGCTTTTTTTAACCGCAATCTTTACCGCAAAACCATTTCCTCCAAACAAAGAAGAAACTGTCGGACTCTTCATAGACGGAATACCCTTTATCAAAGCATCGAACTTTTCTTCAGAAACATTCATTTCCAGCATAACCCTTTCGCGAGCAGCAAGAACTGTTTCAAAAAGCATCTTAAGTTCCATTATCTTCTGCTTTTTTTCCGGATCCTTAAGCGCCTCTTTTGAAGCATACATCCTTGTAGAAGATTCCATCAGCGTGTCCACAATCTTCAGACGGTTAGCCTTAAGTGAAGAACCAGTTGACGTATTATCAATAAGAATCTGGGCCAGCGCACCAGAAGTATCCTGCACAAAACCTTCGCTTGTTCCCCAAGTACGGAAAATGGAACCATCAATCTTTTTTTCATCAATCCACTTTTGGCTCAAAGACTGATACTCAGTAGCAATTGTCACATGCTTTTTTAAAAGATCATCATAATCCACAGTTTCTGGAATTGCAGCCACAATGCGCACAGGGTCAAACCCCAAATCCATAATTTCTTCAACTTGATTTTCTACGCCATTTTCATAGACCCAGTCTTTTCCGCTAAAGCCCACATCCGCCTTATTCACAGCAAGAAGGGCACTTGTAATCTGCGGCTTAACCACTTGAAAAGCCAGATCCTTTTGATTTGTCACAGGAAAATATGTTCTGTCAGGCAAATAAAGTGAAATTCCAACATCGCTCAAAAGAGAATAAACCGATTCGTAAATGCGTCCCTTGGCCAATAAAATCTTTAATTTTTCCATACCCGCTAATTTTACAAAATTGCATGTCATTTGAAAAGGTTTTCATTTCTTTTTTTGAAGCATTCCGCATGACGTTAACCGCCCTTTCGTGGCTCGGCTATTCGCCTCGGTGCTTCGCACTTTGCCTGTGGCAAACCACTACACGGCGGGCTAGGTGCATTTTGAATAGAATTATTCTTTTCGTCAAAGCACTTGCGCTTGGCTTCGCAGCATAGCTGCTCAGCTTCTTCGCTAAAAACTTGCCTCGCAAGTTTTTCCGGCTTTCAGCCGTCGCTCATCATA
>CAVCWN010000040.1:0-30835 GCA_963605975.1 Desulfovibrionaceae bacterium
AATCTGTTGTCACCCCATTAAATGCAAAAAATGGCATCGGACAAATTGAAAATGTAGCAACTTCCATTTTAGACGATGACGAAGAATCAAAATAAAAATCCAGAGTTTTTATGACCTACGCCTACATTCGAGTGAGCACAAACGCCCAGGAAACCGAAAATCAAAAATTCGAAATCCAGCAGTTTTGTGCAAAAAACAAAATTAAAATCGACTCCTTTATCCAGGAAAAAATCAGCGGGAAAGTTGAACCTGGCAAGCGGGAACTGGGCCGGCTTTTAGGCAACATCAAAAAAGGTGACCTGATTATCTGTTCGGAACTCAGCCGCCTGGGCCGCAGTCTTTTTATGATTATGTCGATTTTAAATCTTTTGATGGAAAAAGAAGCCAAAATCTGGACGATAAAAGACAATTACCGCCTGGGCGACGACATTCAGTCCAAAGTTTTAGCCTTTGCCTTCGGGTTAAGTGCAGAAATTGAACGAAATTTAATCAGTCAGCGGACAAAAGAAGCCCTGGCCATGCGAAAAGCGTCCGGCAAAAAACTGGGGCGGCCAACTGGAAGCAAAAATAAACGCCACCTCCTGGATTTTTACGCCGGCCACATCAAAATCCTCCACAAATGCGGGTTCAGCATAAACGGGATTTCAAAAACTTTCGGTGTTTCCAGAAACAGCGTGAGGAAGTGTTTGTGATTTTGGGCGTATCCTGCCTGGCGGCAGGACCTGAGCTTTCCGCAATTCCGCTTTCGCTCCAAAGTCCTCGGCACGCAAATAGCGTGCCTCCGGGCTTCCGCTTCGTTTGCTGAAGCAAACTTCGCGGTTGCTCCAATCCTTTACGCAGGAAAATTACCACTTCATTTCTGCTTTTATATAATCTTTCAATTTAAACAAAGCATAAAGCGGAATAGACCAGACATGACTTTTACCAGAAAAATTATCCCCCACATTTTTAAGCGAAGTTTTTACTGCCATTTGTGGCTCATAGCGTGAACAAAAAAGATTTAAACTTTTGGCCTTTGTGTTGTCAGCAGATCTTACTTCAATTGGAAGAAGAAGGCCCTCGTAATCCGTCAAAAAATCAACTTCCGCATCAGCTTTTGTCCGCCAGAAATAAGGTTCAATTCCCATCGATTTTAATTCGGCCATGCAGAAATTTTCAGTCAAAGCACCTTTGAAATTTATAAAATCCGCATCGCCATTTAAAATTGTCCGGTAATTTAAATTTGACTTTTTACGAAGCAAACCAATATCAGCCATATAAACCTTAAAATAAGTGGTGTCTGCCATAGCACAAAGTGGCAGTTGCACAGTAGAAACAAGATTCAATTTATAAACAATTCCCGCACTCGAAAGCCATTCAAGAGCGTCTTCCAAATCTTTGGAGCGGGCACCTTCTTTAACATGTGAAAAAATAAATTTATTATTTTCCTTTGCAATCTGCAGGGGAATAGAATTCCAGATAAGATTTATTTTTACAGCAGTTTCGGAGTTAGTGTGCTTTGAAAAATCATCAACATAATCCCTTAAAATCTGATTTTGAACCTCTTCCACCTGGGCATAATCGTGAGTATCCACCCAAGTTTGAACCACTTCCGGCATTCCCCCAACGATGTAATAATTTTTCAAATATTTTTCCAGCGGGATAGTGTAAAGCTCCGGAATTTCGTGCCCAAAATCAAGTTTTTTAAGACCCTCAATATATTTTTTGCCTCCATCAGCAATCACAAATTCTTCAAAATTCATAGGGAACATTTCCATCCGATTAACCTTCCCCACCGGAAAAGAAATTTCTTCTTCCCGTAAAGCAATCCCCAATAAAGAGCCGGCCGCAATTAAATGGAGGTCAGGCAGTTCTTCACAAAAATATTTTAAAGATTGAATAGCCTTAGGGCATTCCTGAATTTCATCAAAAACCACAAGAGTTTTTCCAATCACAATTTCTTTTCCGTACACAACAGTAGAAAGTTCATCCAAAATCCGCTTTACGTCAAAATCATAATCAAAAATGGACTTAAGAGCCTTGTTCCCATCAAAATTAAAGTAGGCCATGCTTTCAAACTGGCTTTGACCAAATTTTTTAATCAAATACGTTTTTCCGCATTGACGCACGCCGTTCACAAGCAAAGGCTTTCGATTTTTTTTGTTTTTCCATTCAATAAGTTGATTTATACCCTTTCTTTCCATAGGATTTTTGCTCCTTTAGAAAGAAAATAACATTTTTCGACCGAATAATCTACTTTTACCTGCGTTTTTCAACCGAAAAAGTGCGTTTTTATTGCATTTTTCGACCGAATAACAACAAACCTGACAGCTTTATAAAATCAAAATTTTGCCATATAATCATTTTATGCAGGAAAATTTTTCGCTCAATCAACATTCAAAAAAAATCAACAAAGATAATCTTCTTGAAAGTTTAAAATCGGGCTTTATTTCCAACCGCATTTCTTCAAATTCAGATCTTTCCCCTTCACTTTTAATAAACGATTCTAATCAGCAAAAAAAAATTCTTTCTTCTATTTCGGAAGAACTAAAAAGTTGCCTGTCTTTTGATTTTTCAGTTGCTTTTATAAACGAAAACGGTCTTGCCTGCATTTTGCCTATTTTGGAAGAACTGAGCCGTCACAATGTTCCTGGTCGCATTTTGACTACAAATTATTTGAATTTTACTTCTCCTGGCGCTCTCAGTAAACTTTTGGAATTTCCAAACATCCAGGTGCGAACTTATACAAAGGGCGGTTTTCATCCAAAAGGCTACATTTTTCAACAAAGCAATTATTATTCAATCATAATCGGCAGTGCAAATCTTACGGCTTCGGCTTTGAACATGAACCAGGAATGGAGCATAAAATTTCTTTCCTGCACGGACGGCCAGATTGTTTTTTCTGTCCGCGAAGAATTTGACCGCGTTTGGAACGATGCCCAAAATGTTACGCCAGACTGGATTGAATCTTACAAAAAAGACTACAGGACAAGAAAATTTGCCGTCACTAGCGGGGGTAAGAGCAAGGCTAGTGATGAAACTAACAAAACAGAAAGTCAAAAATCAAATCCTCCAGCTTCTCCAGCTTTATCACAAGAATTTTCAGAAGAAATCATTTCCGAAATAAGCGAAGAAATTTCTGCCGCGTCAAAAAATCAATCTTTTAATGATGAAAACGAAATCGTACCAAATTCCATGCAGCAGGAAGCCATGAGCGCCATAAATGAATTAAGGCAAAAAGGCGAAACCAAGGCACTTTTGATTGCGGCAACTGGAACTGGAAAAACTTACCTTTCAATTTTTGATGTAATTCAGTCTAAGGCAAAAAAAGTTTTGTACATTGCCCACCGCGACATGATTCTTGAAAAATCAAAAAAATCTTTTAACTCCCTTATCCCTAACCTTTCAACAGGATTTTTTAAGGGAAGTCAAAAAGATTTAGACGCTGACTGCATTTTTGCCTCAGTTTTGACAATCGCAAAGGACGAAAATTTAAAACTTTTTTCTCCGGACCATTTTGATTACATCATAGTTGATGAAGTTCACCACGCAGGGGCCGAAAGTTACCAAAAAGTCATAAATTATTTTAAACCAAAATTTTTACTGGGCCTTACCGCGACGCCAGAGAGAACAGACGGTTTTGATATTTTTTCAATGTTTGAAAATAACATTCCTTACGAAATCCGCCTGCAAAAAGCCCTGGAAGAAAATCTTCTTTGTCCTTTTCATTATTACGGACTTTCAGATTTAACTGTAAACGGCGAATTGATTGACGAAAAAAGTGATTTTACAAAACTAACATCTTCTGAAAGGATCCGCCACATAGAAAAAGCAATCCGTCTTTATAAATCAAATGACAATCCGGTAAAAGGTTTAATTTTTTGTAGCAGAACCGAAGAAGCTAAAGTTTTGAGCCAAAAATTAAATGAGGACGGATTTTTTACAACTTATCTAACTGGCGAAAATAGCGACTTTGAACGCGAACAAACCATCGAACGCCTTGAAAGTGACTCTGACCCGCTTGAATACATTATCAGTGTGGATATTTTTAATGAAGGTGTGGACATTCCTTGTATAAACCAGATTGTCATGCTACGCCCAACCCAATCCGCAATCATTTTTACCCAGCAACTGGGCCGTGGTCTCAGAAAATCTTCCGGCAAGGAATTTGTGAGTGTAATTGATTTTATTGGAAATTACGAAAATAACTTTTTTATTCCAATCGCACTTTTTGGCGATAATTCTTACAACAAAGACAATATCCGCCGGGCAATTTCAGGCGGATCGGCAGGTTTACCGGGCTGTTCAACAATACACATAAGCGAAGTTGCCCGCCAGAAAATTTTTGATTCCTTAAATAAAACTTCTTTCCGCCAGTTAAAACTTTTGGGGGACGAATACAAAAAGCTCAAAAACCGTCTTGCTCGCATTCCAACTATGATGGATTTTGTGGAAAACGATTTTATTGATCCATTACTTTTTATTGATTATGCAGGCTCATATTTTGCATTCAAGTGCAAGGTTGAAAAAAATGCCATTCAGGAAAATCTTCTCCAGCCCAAAGAACTCACTTCCCTGCAATTCATTTCCCTGGAGTTTGCTCGCGGAATCAGAATGCACGAAATCCTGATTTTAAAAATGCTCTCCCAAAAAGAAAACGTGACTGTAGAAGAATTTGCTGCAGCCCTTGCCACTTACGGCGTAAAACTCAAAGCAAAAGATTTGCAGGGAATTGCCCGCACCCTTTCGCCGGACTTTTACACTCAAAACGACCGCAAAAAATATGGCAACATCACTTATATCACTTTTGATGATGATAAAAAAACAATCCGCCGGTCTGCCGAATTTTCTTCACTTCTAAAAAACAAACTTTACGAAGCAGAACTTTCTGATACCCTGAACTACGCCATAAAACGCGCCTCTATAAAATCTAGCGAAATCCGCTACGATGACAATTTTGTCTTATACCGAAAATACACCCGCAAGGACGTCTGCAAACTTTTAAACTGGAAAAGCGATTGTTCTTCAACAATTTACGGCTACAAAACCGAAACTTCCAGTCCAGAACCGGCCTGCCCTATTTTTGTAACCTACAAGAAAAAAGACGACATTTCCGAATCCACAAAATACGAAGACGTTTTCTTGGATCAGGGCCACTTCAGCTGGATGAGTCGCAGCCGCCGAACATCTCAAAGTGATGAAGTTGCAGCCTTAATCAATCAAAGCCAAAATCACATAAAAACAATGCTTTTTGTAAAAAAGAATGACGACGAAGGTAGCGATTTTTACTATCTTGGCAACATGATTTACAATTCTTTTGTAGACACAAAAATGACCGCCATCAAAGACGGCAAAAGCAAGCAAGTTCCGGTTGTAAATATTCAGTTTGCAATGCAAAATCCTTTGCCACAAAATTTATACAATTATTTGGAAGCCTGACATCTCCGCTTCCCCGCCAACTTCCACCGTTGAATAAAGAAACAGCCCAAGTCTAACGCCCACAAACTGATCCAGCGTATACCGTAATTTCACAGGCCGGCCGGCAATTTTTCGCCCAGCAAGGCTCTCCTCATCACAATCGCAATCACCATTTCCAGCTTCCGCATAATAAAAAGTCACTTCCTGCCTGTCTTTTTCCAGGTTAAAATCCAGGGCAAAAGTCATTTTTGGATTTTCGCATGGGATTTCGGCAATAAAATCTGGCTCGGACGAATCAGAAACTTTCATAGTCCAGGGACTGTAAGGAATTTTATGCTCTGCGACCACAATCTTGAATTTTCCGTCCTTTTTTGTCAGAGCAATAAAACCGTACTCCCCTTCCAATGCACAAAGGCCTGCAAAATCGCCTTCATTTATTTTTGAGGCATCAACGGTTGCGGTGCAGGTGCAGTGCTCTGTAAAAATTCTCTGGGTTAGTGTGTTTGCTGCCTGAACTGGGTTTACAACAATTTTTCCGGTTTTCAGGCGATATTCTGATTTTGAAAGTTTTATCAAAGATTTTTCGGGGATGTGGTTCCATTGCCAGCAGGAATTCAATTTTCCATTGTCATCACAAAATGAATCAGAAAGTTGTAAAATTTTGCAAGTTATACGGTTAAAACGTACCGAATAATAAAACTTTACAAAGTATACGATTGAAACGTACCGATTTTAATATAATTTCACGCAAGCAGCCAGTTCAAGTTTTGTAGCGAAAAAGTCAGATGGGTCGGTGAAGTAGCTCCAGAGAGAAACTAAAAGAAAAGAAAAATAACTTAAATTATCCTATTTTCTTTAATTCCCCATGCTTTTTCAAAAGTTCAAAAAAATCTTTTTGATAAGGGAGCCTCTAAAAATTGCAATTTTTAGAGGCAACTCTGAAAACTCGCAGGCATCTCTGAAAAAGCATTGAAAATGATTTTTTAGAGATGCCCATAATCAAAATCAACCAAATCAACTTTCATATTCAAAGCCCGTTCCAAATCAAAATGAAGGGCAAAAAAACTCTTGGCAGGCAATCCTTTTACGCCCAAATCAACATCAGAAAAAGCCGTTGCCTTTCCATTTGCTTGCGAGCCAAAAAGAAAAACTTCAGTACAGCCTGAATCTTTGAAAATCCTTACTGTTTTTGAAAGTTGGTTCAAATCCATAAGCTGAATTATACTTTGCTTTTTGTAAAATTTAGAATTGAATTAAAATCACAAATATAATCAGCAATAGTCCGCCCATTTTGAATATGACATTTCCGTTTTTTTACAGATTTTGGTCAGTTTTTTACACATTTTTACCAGTTACTTCTGCAGAATATTCCAATAAAATTAAATCAAAATTAAAAAGAATATATTTTCAATTTTAAGGAGAAAAAAGCCAAGGAAAAAAATAAAAAACTATGGAAACAGAAAAGGAATTCGGGACATCTGGTGGAATGCTTTTTTTGTTAAAGATTGTTCACACTGGGCAGAAGAAGATATTCCAGAATGTCCAACAGAAAAGATTGAAATTCCTGAAGACCTCATAAAATGGCCAGAAGCCGTAAGATTTTATAATAAAGCAATCAAAAAAGATAAAGCTTTCAAACATAATGTGTTAAACTTTCCATTGGAGTTTATGACACAGGTATAAAAGTTTATAAGCAAAATGAACATATTCCTGGAACAAAACAATTTAAACCAGGAAAAAGTGAAATTCATATTTCACTAAATGAATTGCAAAAATTAATAAATTCAAAATCAGGAAAAGGAACTTTTATCCCCAAAACAACAAAAGAAAGAGTTGATTTTGGAAAAGTGATAGGTACCTGGATAGATGGAACAACAGGAAGTCCTATCCAACTAGCAAAGGATTTATTATTTATTCAAAAACGGGAACTCATGTTGTTCCCATAAGACCTTAGGAGAAAAAGATGTTGAACAAAAATGAAGAAGGTAAATTTAAGGATTTAATGATTTATCTTCATGAACATAGTAACGATGAAATCTATAAACTTGTATTTGCAGACGGCAGAATAATCAATGCAAAATATGATACTGATTACGATTATGACAATGAACTTGAAAGTGATGACGAAAATTATGAAGAGTTTTACATGATTGTATTCAAGAATATTGAAAATAATGAACTGTTTGAATTTCATTATGCAGATATGCCAGTGGAAGTATATCACGGTAATAAGAGAGTGATATAGAAATAAAAAATGCAAATTAAAAATTTGCTTTTCTACAAAACTTTTAATATCTTAATACCAAGATATTAAAAGTTAAGATTTTATTCACTCGTATAAAAAGGAGATGCTGAAGGAACTGTTGCTTTTTTAAATTTAATAATCTGTCAGAACTTAATCAAACTTTGATAGAACTTGGAATAGACTTTGATAAAACGGATAATTTTTTCTGTATAGTCTCGAGTTCAAATCAATTAAAAGTGCAAAACCAATACTCACCACAGGAATTACAAGTTATGGCTTATTGACCTTCATTTGAAAAGGAATATGGTAAATTACTTCAACTTGGCTACATGAGAAAAGTAAAAGATGGCTACCTCGAATGGTTAAAGTCAAAACAATCATTAGCTGAATATTTGGGTAGAAAAAATATAAAAGAAAAATGGTCCGATATAGAAAATCCTTTTCATCAAAACAGATTAAATCACGCACTTTCTGTTGCTACAGGACTTTCTAAAGATTACAAAATCCTAAAAGAAAAGCTAAAGGTGTAAAATTAAGATTTTCCAAAAATAAAGAAATTGCAGCTTTTGGCGATTTGATTTTTCTCTTAAAACGAAGAAACTGTGCTGCGAAACCAGTCACAATTACTTTACGAAAAGAATAATTCTATTCAAAATAGGCCTAGCCCGCCCTGGAAGCCCTTTAGTTGCGGAACGTAGTGGAGCAATGAGCGTTAGCGAAGGCTGAAAGGGCGGTTAACGTCATGCGGGATGCTTCAAAAAAAAATCATCAAAAAAAATTAGATTATTTTGGGTGAATTTATCTGGTTAAAGATTTAATTTTTATGGGACAATATGGGCTTGAGGTTCATGTGGCCTTTAATGACTGGCATAAAGAGGTTTCTATGCGCGTTTCACTTACTTTTGATGACGGCCCAAATACGGTTACAAGTCCGCGTCTGCTGGATGTTCTGGAAAAATATAATACCAGGGCAAGTTTCTTTTTGATTGGAAATAATATTCATGATGATTGCCTGCCTGTGATGGAAAGGCAGCTGAAGGATGGCTGTTCCATTGAATGTCATTCCTGGTCGCATCCGGCTTTTCCTGATTTGACAGCGGAACAAATGCTTAAGGAAATTGATGATACGAATTCCTTGATTGAAAAAAATCTTGGCTGGAAGACTAAATTTTTTCGCCCGCCTTATATTGCTTTAAATCAATTGATGTATGACACAATTAAAATGCCTTTTATTTGCGGGCGGGGTGTGGAAGACTGGAACATGGATATTCCTGCCGAGGTTAAGGCTAAGGGTGTTATTGATAATGTGAAAGATGGCCAGATTATTTTGCTGCATGATATGACTGGAAACCAGACAACTGTTGATGCGGTGGACATAATTATTCCAACTCTTTTGGAAAGGGGTGTTGAACAAATGCTTAAGGAAATTGATGATACGAATTCCTTGATTGAAAAAAATCTTGGCTGGAAGACTAAATTTTTTCGCCCGCCTTATATTGCTTTAAATCAATTGATGTATGACACAATTAAAATGCCTTTTATTTGCGGGCGGGGTGTGGAAGACTGGAACATGGATATTCCTGCCGAGGTTAAGGCTAAGGGTGTTATTGATAATGTGAAAGATGGCCAGATTATTTTGCTGCATGATATGACTGGAAACCAGACAACTGTTGATGCGGTGGACATAATTATTCCAACTCTTTTGGAAAGGGGTGTTGAATTTTACAATGTGCGGGAACTTTTTGATGTTTGCAATGTGAATCCTTTTAAGGCGAATACTATTTGGACGGATGTTCTGGAGGATTGAGATTTTTTGGTGGATGATTTGAGAAGAGGGGCGGGTTTGGAAAGAAGTGTTTGTTTCGTAAAGTAAGCCGCTGCTTTCGGTAGAAGCGCTGTTTTCGTAAACAGACCACCGCTTTCAAAAGAAGTACTGGTTTCGTAAAGTGGGCACTGTTTTGGGGAGAAGTGTTTGTTTCGTAAAGCAGCACACCGCTTTCGGTAGAAGCGCTGTTTTCGTAAAGTGGGCACCGCTTTCAGAAGAGGTACTGGTTTCGTAAAGCAGGCCACTTCATCTTAATCGAAAATAAAATGTTCAAAATATAAATTACAAAAAAATCCTTGGCCAGGAAGACTGGTTTTTATGGAGGCATTATGGGTAACTACAAAAACTTTAAGGCGGTTATTTACTGCCCAGTTGCGATGGTTTCAAGAGCAACTCCTGAATCTCTTGAAAAGGAATTTGAATTTTATAAGCGCTACATCAATCCGGACAAGGTTTATATTGAACCTTACCGGTCTGGAGAAATGGCTAGCCGCGAGCAAGTGCTTCTTGTAAAAGACTTTTTCAATAAGCACGGAGTTGAAACGAGTGGTGGTTTTACGACTACTTCTTCATGGCAGAATCCTATGCCGGGAAAGGAATACAAAAGGCAGCGCATTTTTGACACTTACTGTTACACGGACAAGGACTTCCGTGCAGAGGTGCAAAAGGCTATTGAATACACGGCAAGTTTCTTTGACGAAATTATTCTGGATGATTACTATTTCACAAACTGTACTTGCGAAGATTGTATCAAGGCAAAGGGAAATAAATCCTGGGCAGAATACCGCTTGGCCTTGATGAAGGATGTGAGTGAAAACGTAATTTGCAAACCAGCAAAAAAGGTAAATCCAAAATGCAAAATGGTTATTAAATTTCCTAACTGGATGGAAGGATTTGCTTCTGCGGGATACAACCCTGGTGAAGAAAAAGATATTTTTGATGGAGTTTACACTGGAACTGAAACACGCAATATGATGGATCAAGACCAGAATCTTCCACGATACCTTTCTTATTCACTGCCACGCTGGATGGAAAATCTTGCACCTGGAAGAAATGGTGGCGGCTGGTTTGATGCGTACCAGTGCTACCCGATGGAATCTTACCTGGAACAGGCTTACCTTACCATTTTGTCAAAGTGCCGTGAAGTTATGATTTTCTGCTGGCCTCTTTGCTACCAGCATTATTTTATTCCAACACTTGGTTTTCAAATGCAGCAGCTGGACGCTTTGATGTCCCACACTGGCAACTGCATTGGTCTTGCTGAATATCACCCTGTAAATGCTGAAGGCGAAGACCATCTGGCAGACTACCTGGGTCTTTTGGGCATTCCATTTGAACCTACTCCAAATTTCCCGGAAAATGCAAAATCCATTTTCTTTACAACAGCTTCTCTGGCAGACAAAGACTGCATGTCAAAACTGGAAACCTATGTCAGAAAGGGCGGTCACGCAATTGTTTCCAGCGGATTTGTTCAGCAATCTCTTACACTGGGGGCCGGCAAAGCAACAAGCAGCGGTTACGGTGGAAACGGTTCACGGCCAGATGGAACTTTGCCGGGCGTTAATATTGAACAGATGACTTCCCTTCGCTACAGGGGCCGCAAACTCAGTCCAAGTCATTTCCAGTACCATTCAAGTGATTCTTGGGAAGAATACAAGGTAACGGGCACAAAGCCTATCCTTTTCCCACTGATGGAACACAGAAACAACACCAGCTGGATGATTTTGAAAGGCCAGACCGATGAAAAAAATATGCCTATCTTAATTGAAGACACATACGGTTTGGGCCAGATGATGACATTCGTTGTGCCGGATAATTTTTCTGATTTGAAAGATTTGCCAAAACCTGTCCTTACTGAAATTAGAAAAGAATTCTCTCGCGACCTACCTCTTTATCTGGACTGCGGAAAGAACATTGGACTTTTCCTTTACGACAACGATACTTTCGTAACTTATGCGTATGATTACTTAAACGAAGGACCTCAACCTTGCTACGTTTATGTAAAAGGTAAAGTTGACTATTTGACAGATTTGGCAAATGGTCGTAAAGTAATGCCTTGTCAAACTGTACCTGAAAACAAGTGGTTTCACAAAGAACAGGAAACTGTGTTTAAAATAGAGACCCATCCAGATATCTTCAACTTCTGGAAGATACAGAGGCAAAATTAATTAGTTCACCTTTGGGTGGGAAGGGGGAGCCTTTCGTATGCCTGTCATGCGGAAGGCTTTTTTTAATATTTTTTTAAGTAAATTTGTGAAAAAAATTAGTTCAAAAAGTAATTCTTTCGTGCTAACATAAGTTTGAAAAAACTGAAATAGTGTCTATGTTTTACAGACTTTTTCAGTAGAAAAATCACAAATAAAAAGATTTTTTCTGGAGGAAAAAATGGCCTTTAAGAAGACAGTAAACTCGTTAATCTGGACAAAAGGAAATGAAACCTTAAAAATTGAAACTTGGGGAAAAGATTCTTTCCGTGTTCGTTCAACATTGGAAAGCGAATTCACAAAAAACCTTTGGGGCTTAACGGAGCCTCTTAAATCAAAAGGTATTGCCAAAATCAAAATTGAAAAAGATGGAAGTGCCTCAATCACAAACGGAAAACTTACAGCTACTGTAAACGGAAACGGCATTATCACATATTTCAAGGGCAAAGAGGAAATCCTCAAAGAATATCATGCAAGTTATGACCCTTCAGTAAACAATGAAAGTGTTTGTCTTAAAGTTATTAACCGCGAATACAAAGGAATTATTGGCGGTGATTATAAACTGACAGTCCGCTTCCAGCCAAAAGATGAAGAAAAAATCTTTGGTATGGGACAGTATCAAATTCAGTACCTTGATCTTAAGGGCTGTACTTTGGAACTGGCACAGCGCAATTCTCAAATTTCCATTCCATTTGCTGTTTCTTCTTTGGGATATGGATTTTTGTGGAACTCACCTTCTGTTGGCCGCGTAACATTTGGAAAAAATATCACTCAGTGGGAATCTCAGTGCATTAAGGAAATGGACTATTGGATTACAGCTGCCGACACTCCTTCAGACATTGTAAAAAATTATACTGGAGTTGTAGGACGCGCACCTGTTCTTCCAAAAGATTACCTCGGTTTCTGGCAGTGCAAACTCCGCTACAGAACACAGGACGAAGTTCTTACAGTTGCCCGCAAGTACAAAGAACTGGGCATCCACCTGGATGTTATTGTAATTGATTTCTTCCACTGGATTCGCCAGGGTGACTGGGGCTTTGACAAAGAATACTGGCCTGATCCAAAAGCAATGTGTGACGAACTTCACGCAATGGGAACAAAAGTTATGGTTAGTGTATGGCCTTCTGTTGACCGCAAGAGCATTAACTTTAACGAAATGGCTTCAAAAGGAATGCTTGTACGCACAGAAAGAGGTACAATCCAGACTTACGACTTTAACGGCGACTGTATTACATTCGATGCAACAAATCCGGAAGCAAGAGATTTTATCTGGAAGGTTTGCAAAGAAAGTTATGTAAAATACGGAATTGATATGTTCTGGCTGGACAACGCTGAACCAGATTATGCCGTTTACGATTATGAAAACTATCGTTACCAGATGGGCCCTGCCCTTGCCGTTTCAAACATCTATCCAAAATTCTATGCTCAGGCATTCTATGATGGCTGGAAAAAGATGGGCAAAAAAGATCCTGTCAGTCTCTTGCGCTGCGCCTGGGTTGGTTCACAAAAATACGGAACTGTTTTATGGAACGGAGATGTTTCTTCAACATTTGAATGTTTAAGAAATTCTGTTGTTGAAGGATTGAATATGGGTCTTGCCGGCATTCCTTGGTGGACAACAGATATTGGTGGATTTATGTATGGCAATCCAAAAGATCCAAAGTTTGTAGAATTACTTGAACGCTGGTTTGAATTCGCTGTCTTTTCTCCAATTTTACGCCTACACGGAGACCGCGATCCTCATGACATTCCACCTTTAAGCGACAAGGATTTTGGTGGCGGTTACCTTTACACTGGTCAGCCAAACGAAATCTGGTGCTACGGCGAAGAAGCTCAAAAAATTATGACTAACCAGATTAAACTTCGCGAAAGCCTTAAAGACTACATTGCAGAACTGATGAAGGAAACAAGTAAAACAGGTGCTCCTGTAATGCGCACAATGTTCTATGAATTCCCTAAGGATGAAAAGTGCTGGACTTTAAAAGACCAGTACATGTTTGGTCCAGATTATCTTGTTGCTCCAATCCTCCAGGCTGGTCAAGTTAAGCGCACAGTTTACCTGCCAGACGGAAAGTGGGAAAACATTCACGACCACAAACTTTACACAGGCGGCAAATCTTACGAAGTTGCGGCACCAATTGAACTTATTCCTGTTTTCAAAAAGGTTCCAAAAGATCTTAAAGACGAAAAATAAAAATTAAGGGCAGTCCTAAAAACTATCTTTAGGGCTGCCCTTTACTTTATTTTTTCAAATCTTCCAGGATTGCTTTTATTTCGTAAGCAAAACAATACAAATCGTTAAAAAGCATTTGATTTTTAGAAGCACACGTAGCAAAGAAGTTTACCGTCTTTTGATTTTCATCTTCACTTTTTTGCAAATGCCTTATGATTTCATCAATTTGTTTTGAGTTGCCACTGATGGCATCCGAAACATTTTCAACTTCTACATTATTTTCTTCATTCCTGCTTTTTACTTCTTCAAATTTTTCAAGAGCAACTGCCGTTTCATCAACAAGACCTTTTAAAGACTTGCCATTGTTACTGGTTTCGTCTTCCAGTGTTGTGATGGAAGATTTTAAAAGATTTACGTTATTCAAAATTTTTTCAGAAGCCTGCCTTGTAGAATCAGCAAGTTTTTTTACTTCATTAGCAATGATGCGAAATCCTGCTCCTGCAGCACCGGCGTGGGCAGCTTCAATTGATGCGTTGAATGACAAAAGGTTGGTTTGCTCCGAAATGTTTTGGATGTCATCAACCATCTTTGTAATATCCAGAGTGTGCTGTATCAAAGCTGAAAATTTTTCAATGTACTGCTTGTGTTCATTTTCAATTTTTTGAACAGTCCCCCTTAACTTTTCAATTTCATCCTGGATGTCTTTTAAGCTTTCATTATTTTTTACAGCGCAATCAGCAATTTTTGAAACTGCACCTCCAACGCTTTTTGTGTTGTCTACCATTTGGTTGAGTGCTTCTTTTTGCCTTTCAGCATTTTTCTTTTGCAACTCACGGGAAGCAAGATATTCAGAAAGAAATTCAGAACCAACTGCATCTTTTCCAAGATATTCTATCAAAGTATGAACGGCATCAAGCCCGCTAGAAACAAGTTTTGTATCTTCCATAATTCTACTCCTCAATTATTCACCCATCACCACAGACACAAGAGTCTGGTTACAGTGAATTCTGTTATGTTGTTCTCCGTATGCTGAAAATCCTGCAAACTGAGGAAAAACTGAATTATACTTTTCTATAATTTTTCCACTGATGTTCATTTTTGCAAAAGCCACAGTTCTGGTAACGCAAGTCATAAGCAAAGCAAACTTTGGTTTAGAAATTACTTCTTTAATTCCATTCATTGTTTGATCCGCCTTTTCCAAAGGATCACCTATGTGCATAAGTTCTATTGTGGAATTCGGAACAACTCTGGCGAATGTTGAAATGCTTTTGTCCGGATTAAAACCTGCAAGCGCCGCAATATACATCTGTCCGTTTAAAAAACGACCGAATGGATTTTCAAAAGTCATGCCCTCAGCCTGGGCTTCTGTAACACCAAGCATTTCTGCGTAAACAGTTTTAGCTGCTTTACCATCGAAAGATTTTATGTTGCGGTTTACAGGATCACTTTGTGTAACAGTAACTGTTTTTCCTGTAGGATTAAAAATGTCTTCCTGGCGAATATCAAACTTGCACTGAGTTTTTACAAAAAGCATTGCTGCCCCGTCTTGCGTAACTTTACCATTGTAGCTTACAAAAGTTTTTGGCGTGTCACCAGTGTAACCGGCCGTTCCACCTGCAAGTTTAAAATTATCATTTTTGATAATGGAATAAAAATTTGCCAGAACAGTTTCTTCGCCGTTGTAAACACCATTTATAAAAGCGATGGCAAAAGCATCCTTGTGGGAATTAGGATCACCACAGCGAATTCCACAAGCAGACAAAGCATCTTCTATTTGCACTTTACTGACTACCGGATAGCGGCTGCCTTCTTCAACAAGCACCCCCTTCACTTTTGTGTCTGCGCATTTTGACATAGTCGTCAAAACAATCGTATCGTTTGCAAAACCGGCACCTGTAATTTCTCCGGCCGTACTTGTACCTATCACTTCGCAATCAGCAAAAACCTTTTTCATTTCAGCTGACAGTTTTTCAAAATCATACATGCTGGCTGCAAGAAAAATTACAGCCTGATATTCCGCCGGCTTTTTCTTTAACTGCCTGGCTAAATCTTTCACAGCCTGTTCAACATCTGTACCACGAGTAAAAACAACTTCCTGATCCATAACTGTTCCTGCCTCAAATTTTGATTTTTACAAATTTAAATAATACAAAGAATATTTTACCACTAAAAAAAGTTAATAGCAATTTTTCTGTTTTTTTAAAGCATACCGCCTTTTCTTCAACGCTCTGTCCGTGACTACGCTGTCGCTCCGGTGCTCCGCTTCGCTCTGCACTCACTTCGTGCTCACTCCCATCGCGGCTAGGCTGCTTTTTTATAAAAATATTTTTGTAAAAAACTGCAGCACTAGTCGGACATTAGTGGCCAGCCAAAGGCTGGTTGCGGAACGAAGTGAAGCAATGGAGCGAAAGCGAAACCACGATTGGCCGTCTTTAAATGCGGCATCTCCAAAAAATAAAAAAAATAAATTATACTAAAAGTATCTTTTTTTTAGTGAGGTTCAACATGTGGCTTTTGTTTGCAATCGCGTCTGCAGTTTTTGCAGCCCTTACATCAATTTTGGCAAAAGTTGGAATTGAAGGTGTTAATTCAAATTTGGCAACGGCAATTCGTACGGGCGTAGTTTTAATTATGGCATGGGGAATGGTTTTTCTGACTCATTCGCAAACCGGCATTTCAAGCATTGGCAGAAAAAGCTGGCTCTTTTTAATTTTGTCTGGACTTGCAACCGGCGCTTCATGGCTTTGCTACTACAAGGCTCTCCAAATGGGCGATGCTTCAAAAGTTGTACCCGTTGACAAAATGAGTACCGTCTTAACTTTGATTTTAGCTTTTATTTTTTTACACGAATCCTTTTCCGCAAAATCTTTGGTCGGAATGATTTTGCTGACCGCTGGCACTTTAGTCATGGTTTTGTAAAAGTCCTGAAATTGGGACGATTTTATATAAATTCCAGTAATAATTCCTTCATGACATTAAGTCATAAGGAGTTTTTTATGAAAAGAAAAAATATTTTGCTGGCCTGCCTTACACTTGTGCTTGCAGGAGTAATTCTAACAGGCTGCCCTCGTTCACCGAATGAAAATTCTTCAAATGTAGAAGAAGGTTCTTCAAATGCAGGAGGAACTGTTTCTAATGCAACAGGTCCTTTTGCTGATACACACTGGGCTCTGACTGATATGGAAATTTTAACTTTTGACGGTACAGGTGGTTTTAAATATGGCTCGTTTAGTGCTGGAGTTTCTAGTTATCAGTCCGGAAAGTATGTAACTGTAAAAGGAAGTAACGGCTCTTACACAGCAAAACTTTCTTTTGATGGCATTAGTAGTACTGATTTGTACAAAAAAGTTGCAATTTCTAAACAGGACTTTAGTAAAATTATAAGTGATAAAGGTTTGCCAGAAAAAAATTTGAAACAGAAACGCGACCGCATGCTTTTGCTTTTAGGACTAAATAAATCTTATGATGATTTTTTACAGGAACTCGCAAGTCTGCACTTTACTTTTTCCGACAGTGACGAAACTGATTTAATTATCCAGTGGTATGTTCTTCACAAAAATTATGACATTGACGCCATAAATGAAGAATTAGTAAAAAGAGGGCTCGCTCCGCTTGGAAATGTCATATAAGAGCATCTCGACTGTTGAACCAGCCTTAGCTGCTACTCCATAGTCAACCGTGTTTATACCGCGTTTAAAAGTGAAATTATTTTTTCAATTTCCCCATCTTTATTTTTTGCCCACAGTTCTGACCACAAGCGATAAATTTTCCAACCTCTGGATTCTAGATATTTTTGTCTGTAAAAATCTCTTTCGCGAACAGAGGATTTTTCTTTGTACAATTTTGAATCACATTCTATGCCCAGCAGATATTCGTCATCCTTGCGTACTGCAAAATCAATCGTGTAAGAAGCAATGCCGACATTTCTTTCCAAAGAAAATCCTTTAGCCTTTAATTTTTCATTAAGTTCGTCATAAAGCCTCTGGTAGTATTCCGCTTCAATTGCTTGACCATGAATAAGTTCTTCTTCTTTAGCATTTTCTTTTTCATCCGCATCATTTTTATCGCAGGAAATTCCTTTTAGCGAATTTAAAATTTCTTTTGCCAAATCCGCATTTTTTTCGCTGACAGCAAAGGCATATTCCAAATACTTTTTTAAAATGTAAGGACCGGAATTTTTTAGGCCTTCAATTTTCAGTTCGCCAGGAAGAATTGATGTAACAATAAAAATTTTTTTCTTAGCACGCGAAATGGCAACATTCAATCTGTTTTCTCCACCCTGCTGGTTAAGCCATCCAAAATTATGAATCAACTTGCCTTTTTCATTTTGCGCATATCCAACAGAAAAAATAATTATATCGCGTTCATCGCCCTGAACAGATTCAATATTTTTTACAAAAAGACCTATGTCTTCCCCATTCATTTTTCTGTTCATTTCAGAATTTATGTTAAGTGCAAATTCCTGGTCCACCGAACATTCATGGTCAATCAAATCTTCTATCAAATCCCGCTGGCTTGTATTGAAAGTTATAATGCCGATTGTTTCTTCATTTTTCCTTGTAGCAAAAATTTCTTTTAAAAGTTCAATTATCCTTTTTGCTTCTTCATTATTTTTTCTGTTAATCCATTTTCCATTGTTCAATTTTAAAACTTCAATAGGAGGATTTTTTGGAGTGGAAGTGTTTGGCGAAACATAAAGCTTACCGTCATAAAAAGCGTAATTCGAAAAAGCAATCAACTCTTCGTACTTTGAACGGTAGTGAAAATTCAAAAGAATGTCATTGTATTTAAAACGTGCAAGGTCCAGAAGCGACTCTTCTTCAAGAAGGGCACTGTCCACTTCAACATCATCTTCCATTTCTTCAAGAGAATCTTCAATTGCATCTTCATCAATTTCAAAACGGCCTGTCCCTAAACTTGAAGGACGCAGCTGTTTTTGGTCACCGGCAATCACCACTTTCTTTCCGCGCAAAATCGAAGGTATACCCTTTTCCATATACATTTGCGACGCTTCATCAAAAACAACTAAATCAAAAAGACCCATTTCAAGCGGAAGAATTTCAGAAACAACTTCCGGTGTTAAAAGCCAGACTTGTACTGCTTTAAATAACTCAAAATTAAATTTCGTAATAAACTTATTTACACCCCACTTACGCTTGCTGTTGACAACCCTCATAATTTCAGACCGTCTTTTTGACTCGCTAAGGTAAAGGATGTTTTGTGACAAAAGTGATTCCAATTTTTTCCGTGACAAAAGACGTTTTTTGTCCATATTTTTTTCCATGTCATCAATGATGGAAGAAAAATTTTTTATGTAAGGAAAAACTTCTCTGTGGGCCGCTTCAAAATCCATAAGGTGAGCGCTTGGCAAATACTGGTAAAGTTCTTTTTCAGCTTCATCTATTTTGTTAAAGAAAATGCCTTTTATTTTTAAAAGCGTATCAAAATAAATTTTTGAACTTTCAGAAAGTTTTGTATAAAAAATTTTTGTCTGTAAAAAATCCTGTCCGCTTTCAAAAATTTCTGCAAGGGCGCCTCTGTGTTTTTTTAAAGCCCTGGTGATTTTAAAAACTGCAATTCCTTTGGTAAAATATTTTTTAAAAAATTTCTTAGAAAGATTTTTATACTTTTTTTGTAAAGTAATTTTTTTTAAAATTCCAGAATGATTTTTTTCATCAAAGGCAGAAGTAATATTTTTAAATTCCAAATCCATTTCGGAAAATTCAAAATCACTTAAATCCTCACGAATAAAATTCATCCATGGGAAAAATTTTATTTTACAAGTATAACTTTCTGCGTCACAAATATTTTTTTTATCAGAAAAAATATTATGTGCTTCAAGAATTTGTGGGAAAGTAAGTTTGGCCGCTTGTGCAGGAAGAGCTTCTTTTATCATAAAAGCTTTTTTAAAAACGCTTTCATCTTTCATATCTTTATAAAAATTATTTATATAAAGTTTATAAGGTTCCACCCCAAACGAATCTGCCTTGTAATAATCTTCCGAAATTATTTTTAAATGATTAACAGTGTTTGTAACATTTTTTGCCGCATCAAGAATTTTTTCTTCATCTGGCATAACTTTTTTTTCAAGCAAAAGCATTTGTGAAAGCTGCCTGTAAAAATTTTCCTTATTGTTAACATCATCAATCAAAAGAGCATATTTTGACAAATCACCAAGTCTGGAATAAACAACATCAAGGGCTGTCTTTTTTTCCGAAACCATTAAAACTTTTTTTCCCTGGTTTGCGTAAGACGCAATCAAAGAAGTAATTGTCTGCGACTTACCCGTTCCAGGCGGTCCCTGCACAACCAGTTCATCCGTATTATCAAGTGCCGTCAAAACTGTTTCCTGTGCGGCATTTAAATTGTTAATGTAAAAAATGTTTTCTTCAGGCACATCAAATAAATTTTCTTTTTCTAGCGGCTTAAAATCACCTGGCATCAAAAGATTATTTAAAAGAGAATTTATTTTTCCATCCAAAGCGATTTGCTGAAAATCTTTTTGGATTGAAGAAGAACAAACTTCAAAAAGCCCCAAAGCAATCGCATTTTCAAAAAATAATTCTCCGCCATTGTATTCCGGAAAAGTATCCGCTGTGTAAGATTCCAGCGCATGCAATTCTTCTTCCAAAGATTCCTTTTTTATTTCCAGAGAATTTTCTTTATAGAAAGACAAAAGATTTTCTACAAAATTTTCTTCTTTGATTTCTTCAATTTCTACTTCTGGAAAAGATTTATTTATGTTGTTGAATTTGTTGTTTGCAATAATCAGTGTTGAGTTGTATAAAGCTTCACGGTCACTGTCAAATTTTAATTTTATGGAATTTGCAGTGCGCTCCTCTTTTACAGGGAAAAGTGCAAGCGGTGCGCGAATATTAAATTTATCTTTTGCAGAATAAAGCTGGCCCTTTACAAAAGGGTATGCAAGGAAAAGATTATTTTGTCCTTTGTCACGCAAATTACGCTTTGCTGCCCTCAAAAGGGAAACAAGTTTTTTAAAATCCGGATCAGTATTTTTTGCTACAGTTATTTCTTTACCACTGGAAAAACAAATTTTTCTTACATCAAAGGCAGGCCGGTACAAATCGACTGTGTACTTTGCATTAACTTTTGGCATGTAAAGCAGACGGTTTCTTTTGCTGATGTTAACCAGTTTTTTTTCAAGTTCCTTAAGCGTATTTAAAGAACTTTTATTTAATTTTACAGTCTGCTGGCCTTCTTCCTTTTGATAATATTTATTTAAAATCTTCAAAAAATCATTTGCATATTTTTCTATAAAAACTTTCCCAACTCCAGAAATGCTTTCAAAATCCGAAATCTTTCGAGGCTGCATCATTACAATTTCTTTTAAAGCATCATCTGTACAAATTTTCGCTTTCTTTTTTGACCGCAGGTTATCCCGCAAAACCGATAATTCAATGTAAAGTTTTTCTGTATCTGTCATCATTTAAAATTATATGTATTAAAAAAAGGGGTCAAGTCTTTAATGAGTCATTGCGTATTCATACCAAGTGTATGGCAATTGAACAGGCTCTTTTCCTTCCAGCTGAACAATGTAATATCCACCACCAGCCGTATAATTTTCAAGAATCAAATTATCGTAAATAATTTTTCCCTTGTACTTTCCAGAAACCTTCATAGTACCAGAAAGTTTTCCGTTTCCAAAAACATTTGCCTTTGTAGTAACATTTCCGTCAAAAATCCAGCCAGTCACATCACAAAAATTTTTCCAGAAAATATTGCACACACCTTTCATGTCTTCAACAGTAGTTTCATAATTGATCGTGCCACTTTTTTTGCCCTGAACAATTTCCTTTCCCAGCTTTGCAAGATTATTTTTTTTCTGCAAAAGTTGAATTCTATTTTGAGTCGCCATTTGTTCCTTTGTGTATTCCACAAAAAATTTTTCTTCTTCAGATTGAACTGCAAGATTTTGAGCCCAAAGCAAAATTGAATTAAAAAAAGTTAATGCTAAAAATGTTCTATAAAAAATTTTCTTCATACAAATCTTCATAAAAAAAATCCTTTAAAAATCCCAAAAACTATTTTCCAATATAGTGATAATTATTTAAAACTTTCTTGCTGTACCTAAATCCAAAATTTATATGATACTGATATGAACCATCAAAAGGCTGCACTTTTTTATTGCTGCCCAAATTTGGATTGTCAAAAGAAACATAATTTTGTTCAACAATTGACCACCTTCTTGTCAGCGGAAACTGAATTCCCAGCATCACACCAAGCCCCAGATAATTCATGTGATATTCATCCGTCAACTGATACATGTAATGCATCCCAATAGCACCGTCTATGTTAACCCAGCTGAGTCTGTCGTAGGTATAAAGAATGCCAAAAAATCCATCTATGGCATAATTAAACATGTTGTGTGTTTTTTGCGGCATTCCATTAAATGCATTGTAAAAAGGATAGTAAGCCGAAAGAGTAAGCACAAAATCAAAAATGCTCAAATCATTTGTGCGGACAGAAAGAAATGCTCCACCCATCATTGTTTCTCGAACATAGTCAGGCGATTTTTCATTAGCTTCAATCCGCGTAACCTGTGCAAAAGACAAACCTTCTGTAAAAGAAAGTTTTGTATTCTTCCAGGCAACAAATGCCGGTGGCAGTTCAGTCGCTTTTGTAATCCCTAAATCACTTTCCTGACCATCATCTTTTTCCGCAGAGTTTTCACCACCAGATTTCCCCTGAGCAAAAATAATTGCCGGCAACAAAAGAAGTAAGAAAGTAAGAATTATTTTTTTTATTTTCATGTCAGCTCCATCCCTAAACACGCATTCCTAAAATTACCGTGCTGTGTGATAAAGGGTAACAGTTTTTACAGAATTATCTTCTGCAGTCCAATCCAAATAAAGAATTGCCGCATTTAAACTCCAAATAACATTTCGCTGATAATTTGTTGCACCCTTAACATTCAAAATCAAAACGTTGTCCACAGTAGACCACTCGCCAGTATATTCAGTTGTTGAATCATCAGAGTTTGAAATCTTTGCCGAAAAAGTTCCATCCTCAAGCAAAGAAATATACTGGTTTCCGTTGGAATCCGTCCATGTTCCATAAAGAGGATTTGGTGTGTAACAAGAAGAAAGCATTGCTGCAAAAAAAGCAGCAGCCAAAATCAAGGCCACAAAAATATTTTTTCTTTTTCCAGAATTATTCATAATTTACCCCATTCAAATTTATTATCTATTTTCTTCACCAACTTTCCAGTTAACCTGGCCCGAAGACAAAACTTCATTTCCAGACAAATCCCTCGTTGTAACAGCGTAATATCCGCCACCCGCAGCACCGTTTTTAATTTCCAGTTTGTCATAACCTGCCGTTCCAGGATACATTCCCGTACAAATAACCGTACCGCTCATGTTTCCATTTGCACTCATGTTCGAAGTTGTATCCGTATTTCCATTTATGCAGAAATAAACTCCAAGAGAAGGATCATCATTTATGTAGAAGTCAGCATAGTCTGTGTATGGCATTTTGATTTCAGCTCCCAAACCGGCAATTGCTGCTTTGTAAGAAAGACTTCCGGAAATAGTTCCTTTAACAGTTTCCGAACCAAGTTTGTCCATATCATTTGCCTTGTGCATAAGAGTAAGTTTGCTTTGCGAATTCAAAACAGTTTTATTGTATTCGCGGAACCACTGGTCTCGTGTAAGCGCTCCGTATCCCCTGCAATCATTATTTTCATCTGTTAAAGGATTATTAGATTTTTTTCCATTACCCAGTTCATTCAAAGAAACAACTTTGTAGTAATAATAATTTCCAGGTTGAGCTGTAGAGTTTTGATCAATGTAAGTGAAAACTCCATCCACGCAAGTAGAAGCGCTTATTACTTCGTCATTAAGTTTTCGGAATGAAGAATCCGCTTTTGTTGAACGGTAAATATTGTATGCCACAGGATTTTCGTCCGCAGGAGCCTGCCATGTGATTTTTACCGGGTACACCTCATTCGTATTTGCTTCGTAATCTTCAACCAAAGTACCGCCTTCTGTTTTTGTTGCATAAACATTCACCGGTGCCTTTGGATAAGGAGCAAGAGCTGAACTTAAAGCAGAAACCAGCCCCGCAGCATTTACGCTTGCAAACTTATAAAAAGGCTTTTTGCTAACTTTAAATGAATAATATCCGCTTTCATCAAGTTCCACTTCATCACTTGTAATGCCACTTTCAAGCAAAGCCGCATAGGAACCATTTTGTTCAGAATCATAATAAATATTGTAAGTATAATTTTTTTCCTGCAATTCATAACCAACGGCAGGTGACCATTTTACGATTACACTTTCTTCATCATCACAATCAGCAATGTCCACAGAAGAAGGCGGACTTAACAAAAATCCCATAGCTGGATTTTCAGAATCTTCGCCAGAATCCGAAAAAGATGATTTTTCCACATTTGAATTTTCATCTGTCGCAAGGGCCTGAACATAGTAATAATATTTTACCCCAGGTACAATTTTTGAAGAGCTGCTTGTTGTGTTGTTTGTATAAGAAGTTGAAGTCAACCCGCTTGCCACTTGAACAAGCGTAGAATTTGCAGAAGAGCTCCTGAACAAATTATAAGTTACAGTTTTATTTCCACTAACAACTGCATTCCACGTTACATTCAATTCGCTGGTGCTGCTTGCAAAACCATCTGTCACTTTTACACCATCCGGAGCCGCCGGTGCACCTTCAGTCAAAGTGTAGCCCATGGCAGCAGAAGAACATGCAGAAGCAGATCCTGTCGAAAGAAGGGCTTTCACGTAGTAATAATATTCCTTTCCACTTTCCGCAGAAGTATCTGAATAACTTGTACGTGAAGCAGGAAGTGTTACGTAAAGAAAAGCGTCCATGGAACGTGAAGTACCAGTTAAATTTTCAGTTGAGCGGTAAACTTCATAAGAAGAAGCTTTTTTTACAGAATCCCAGCTTACACAAATTTGTTCAGTTGATTTTCCTTTGTCCGCAATAACATTTGCCGGTGGTTTTAAAAGCCAGCCACATGCCTGAGTATCACTTCCATTTATGTCAGTAAATTCTGAAGATTCGTAGCCCTTGCTTAAATTTTCAGCTGATATTCTGTAGTAATACCTGTAAGAATATTCGCTGTTGTCCGCAGAAGGACTTGTAAGAATGACATCAGAATAATTATTTGAATAAACATGTTTTTGGATAAGTTTAAAAGCATCTTCTTCCGGCAAAGAAAAATTTCCGGAATTGTCCGCTTGAACCGTTGCCCGCTCTACCCGGTAAGATTCCGCGTTTTCAACATCCGTCCAGTGAATTTTTACCGTACCCGAATAAAGCCCCTGTGAAGCAAGAACTTGCCGCGGTGCATCCAAAGATTTTATGGTTGCCGCGTTATAAAGCAAATCCCCTAAACTGACACGCGTTTTTGTAGGGTCCAGTTCATATTCATCTTCCCACCAAGAATAACAGCCTCCTGCTAAAAAGGCAAAAAGCAAAATGGCGGCCACACATGCAAAATGTTTTACAAAAAAAGCTTTTATTTTTTTCATCTTAGCAATCCCCTTAGTTTGAAGGCCACCAGCCATAAGTTGTAGACTTTAATTCGTAAGCTTCATCAGAATGTATCTGCATAGGGAACCATCTTTTTCGACTAGCATTGTCACTCGTGTCCACCAATGTTACGGCAGAAGAAGAACCACGACTAATTGTTACCTTAAGCGTGTTCTTGTCAGAACAAGTAAAGTTTATTGTAGCCGAATAATCCAAAGTTATCTTCGGATCACAATTTGAAATTTTAATATCAGGGCTGTCATAGAATTTATCAATATAAGAATCAACATCACCCTTTATTCTGGCAGAATTTTTACTGCATGTTACACTCACCGGAGAAGTAACATATATTCCTGCCGGAGTGTAAAGTGACGGACCATAATTCAAGAAAGTATAATACAGTTTAAATTTCCCCGCCTCTGAAAGAGACCAAATTCTTTCCCTTGCCGTAAAACTTGATGAACCGCTTTCACCGTATTGCGTTCCTTCACCACCATATTTAAATTGCTCTGTAACGTTTGAATATGAAGCGTCCCCTCCATCATTCAAATAAAATCCGTATGCAAAAACAAAAAGTGCCATTTTTGCCAGTTCTTCGTTACTAACTTGACGACATGCATAAATTGAATTGTCCTGTCCCTGGCGGCTTGTAATTGTTGTTGCAGCATGATTTGCAGTCAAATTTACAGAATAGTAATGCTTTGCATCGCGCAGGACTTTTAAAAGACCGTCCGTCGTTCCCATGCCATCACTCCTTGAAGAAAGAGAAATTGGCTTTATAAAAATACTATGACTGCTGGAAGAAACACCAGTGTCCGTCCAAGTGTCCACAGTGTTAATTTTTTCTTCACCATCACTGGAAATTTCTACATTAGAAATTGTGTTCCAGTCACTGCTCAAATTGTAATTCATTAAATCCACACTAAAGGAATCCGGACCCAAAGCACGCACGTTGTAATCCCATGCAGACCATGAAAGGTTTTCCTGATAGAAACTTGTGTGACCAAAAGTAGTTCCGTCTCCACCATAGCAGGCTTCAAAATCCGCAAGGGCCAGAACATAACCCTTATTCAAAGGTTCCGCTTTTACGCCTGATGGGTAAGTGTAGCGTGGGCTTTCAAGAGAATCTTCCAGTTTTTCAGAAAGTTCCTTTGTAAAGGAAGAAACAAATTCACACGAAGAAGCAGCCTCATATTGAACCGCATATTCAAACGCGTAAGGAATATCCTTTTTTGCAATCGGCAAATCGTAAGAAGAAAGACCCTGTCCCAGAGTAGTAACTTTTTCCCATTCAGCGCCAGTCTTGTAAAGCTGCCTTCTGTAAAGAGTTGGAGTTAAATTCTTAAAGTAAGGTTTATCCCACTCCACTCTAACCGTAGTCGCACTAGTCGCCTTGCTTGCCTTAACGTTTAATCCATAACCATAAGTTGCAGTCGTAACAGCCGAAAGACTGCCATAGTTAACCACAGAAGAATCCGCCATAGAAAGAGACTTTTCTTCAAAAGCAAAATCATTCTGGCTGCCACCAGCCTTTAAAGGCAAAACAACATAAGCGAATGGAAGCCCCCACTGAATTTTTTCCTGATGCATCTGGTAACCGTAAGTTTCTTCTGCATCCGCCTGTTTGTCTGTAAGGATATAAAATCCACTTCCATATTTTAAGCTGACACGATCTTGTGTAGACTGACCATTAAATTCTTTTACTTCCAGACTTTGCGCATCCACAATGTAAGTATCGCAGGCTTCAATTTCACTTGCAGAAGAATCCGCATACATAATTCTGTAAACCAGATACTTTTCAGCTCCATCAACCCCACTCCACCTGAGCGTCAAAGAGTTAGACGAATTTGGCAAAGTGTTTGCAGAAGCATTTATCAAAGCAGGACCCAGGGTGTGCACTTCAACACAAGAATTTGTCCTGTCCCCCGTCTTGGAATTTTTAGCAGTAACTGTCAGCTGCACAACCTTTCCAGAAATTGCAGGATTATCATAACCATCAGGTTTGTTTAAAACACAAGTATATGTTTGTGCAGCCTCATCATAGACCGTAGAACAAACACCCTCTACAGCAAGCTCCTCGCCAGAACCTTCGTAAACAGCAGAAACTTCATAATCACCGTCAGCCATTTGGACAGCCGGCCAAGTAACAGTAATTTTATCATAATCCGCATTTGCCGCTTCCAGATTTACACTTCCCAAAGTGTAATAAAGTCCTTCCAGACTTTCAGAAGTACTTAAACCAGTATTTGCCGTCAAAGCAAATTTCCTGACATCCCCAGAAACAGCCGGACATTCATAAACAACTTTCGAATCTTTTACAGTGTAATATCCATCCAAAGAAGAATCATCATTTTGCAAAAGAACCGTAACAGAAGATTCTTCTATATTATTTTCTACAGGAACATAAGTAACAGTATAAGTTGCGCCAGAAATTTCATCCCAGGTAAGAATAAATTTATTACTATATCCGTCAGCCACACTAAAATTCTTTATTTGAGGAATTGCATCCGCACTGTCCGTAACAGTCACTTTTTGCAAAGACTCCAGCACTTCTATTACATCCTCTGCAACAGGCAGACTGGTAACTTTTTCTGCCTGGTAAGGCAAAATGTAAAGTTTATAATTGTAGTAAGCCGCCTCACTTGCAGGATCTTCAAAAGAATGAACATAAGACTTTATTTGGCTCACAGTGTCTGCGCAATATTCAACCTTTTCTTCATCCACACTAGACAAATCCAAAGAAGTTTTTATGCATGTAATAACATAAGTATACTGAAGCGAATAAGGATTAAAGCTGAAATTAAATTTAGCATCCACCTTAGAAATCAAACTTCCATCATCAGAATATTCAATAACAGAATTTGCATTAAATGAAGCAGCCCCTATAGTCCAGCCATTCACTTCCTGACTTCTAGAAGAATCCCCCGTAAAAGTCTTACTTGTATTGTCCGTGTAAGACTGAACCATATAAGTATAAACTTTTCCCCTTTCGCAAGAGTCATCCACAAAAGTCAAAGTCGAACCAGACCGGTAAGCACTAAAGTTTTCAGGACAAGTTCCCTCTTCATAAACAGAAAGCAAAAGTGCCTGGTCAGAAGTTGCAGCAGTAGAACAATCAAATTTCATTGTAAGACAAGAAGCACTTCCACTGCCAATTTTTGCCAAAGGAAGATATTCACTATCATCCTGTCCGGAAAGCTTTCTATTTACAACAAAGTAAATTGGATTTGTAGAATAAGCATTAGTAGAAGAATCATAATATTCCACAGGAGAAGGCAAAGCCCAGGACAGCCTAACTTCTTTTGCAGACAAACCTTGACTGACAGTAAAATCAAGAGGGGCATCAGGAATAATTCTGTGAGCCGTAGCCGCAGAAGTCAAATCACTAAAAGTATGATTTTGTTCCTTGCCGGAAATAAAAGCCTCTACCTGAAAAAAGTAATCCGTATTTGCAGAAAGCCCCGTAATCTGTGCCGACCGTGCAGAACCATCAGTAACACTCGTGTCAAAATCAGAAAGTTTAATTTTATCCGAATTGTAAACACTTATAAGATATTCAAGCGAATCCTCATAACTTTCACTGTCACAGTTGTCCATCCACCAGGAAACAGTCACATTTGACCCTTCCGAAGAAGAAGCAATTTCCGTAATAACAGGATTTGCCAGAGAAGTACCGCAAACAACCTTACTCTTTTTGGAAAGGGTACCGTAATAATTCACAGCCGAAACGCAGTAATACTTTGTAGAACCACTTTCCTCTTCCGCAAAATAAGAAGTTTCATTTCCAGCCGTAATATAAATCTGCTCAAAAGAATCAAAAGGAGTGTCCGCCGAATAAACAATATATTTAACCGCATTTTTAACCGCAGACCAGCTCAATTCCACACTTCTGTATCCACCATGAGAAGCCTGCACCGTCAAAGGTGGCAAAACAGCATCACTGTAAGCCGCCGGATTCGACAGCCCGCCAGAAGAAGTAGGTGGCGAAACCAAATTATCCGAACACGAAAAACAAAAAGCACAGGCAAAAAATGCCGCAAAAACACGAAGCTTTTTCATAAAATCCCTTATCTTCTCCCATCCCTCAATTTTCCCTTGATTAGACCAAAAAATCAAGAAATAAGTTGCACCAGATTTTTTATTTAATAAATTTGAAGCATCCCGCCTGACGTTAACGGCCCTTCCGCCCTTCGCTACCGCTCATTGCTCCACTTCGTTCCGCAACTAAAGGGGCTCCACGGCCGGCTAAGCGCATTTAAAAAACATTTCTAAAATTAAGTAAGCAGTTGCTGGTTTAAATTTTTACATTCCCTTATTCCCCAGGCTTTGGCTTCGGCTCTGCAACAGCCAGTCCTTTTCTAGCATCATAACTGTTTTTTGTATCATCAAAATTGCGTCTTCGGTGGCTTATAGAATAATTTACACTCTTTTCATCTTTGCCAAAAAGACTTGCTGTATCGTCATTCTCTTTTGCTGACTGCTTGATGAAATCCTGTAAAACCATGTCTGCGTACTGGGAGGGAACAAAGACGTAGTTCATCTTGTTTTGACTGCCGAACATTCTGGTGGCAGATTCTACCTTGGCCTGAGTTTCTGCCTTTGGAATAAGGTTTTCGCCCTTGATTTCTACGATGTAAAAATCGCCGTTATTCATTTCCAAAAGAAAGTCTGGGTAGTAGGAGCGCAGGGCGTGGCTTTCGGGGTCGATGTAGGGAACAAAGAAGTCTGACTGGCCGTTCGTGAGCATGCCAGTAAACCAGATGTGCTTGATTTCCTGGTTTTTAAAAAGATTCCGGTCAAAAAACTTGCGTTCAGGAAATGAATCAAAGCCATAGCCTGAAATGTCAAAACTCTTCTTGGACCCCTGTTGGTTGTGCTTCTTGTAATCTGGAGCGGAATCTTCAACCCACATGTCGTCGTCAAAACGCATTTTGTAGTAGTGCCTGCCCGACTCATCAGTGTTTTCTTTTGGCGGCTCTTTTACAATGTATTTTACAACCTCCCTTTCTTCTCCTTCCTCATACTTTACATCGTAGAAGGTAGAAAAAAGTTTGGGGATTACAAAGTCGTATAAAATGCTGTTGGAATAGTTCACTTTGGAAAGCACTTTTTCCACGCCGTCTGTTGACCTTTCCAGAAGTTCCTTTATCTGAACAGGCGAAAATTTTACTACGGATTTTTCATCCTGATCTTTTTCGTGCTGGGTCAAATAAAGCGAAAGTTCTGCAACCAGACTGTATGGAGTGAACTGCCTTTCTGCACTGGATTTTACTTCTTTTCGGACTGTGGCAGAATCTATGTTCTTCAGGCTGTGAACGCCTACAGTCTTTTTGTATTTTTCAAAATCGAAGTCTTTGTCAAAGATTGTAAAATCTCCAACCTTCTTTTCGATTGTTTTATAACGGTGAATTTTTTCCCTTACTTTTACCGAAACCCTTTCGCGAATGTAAATGCGGCGTTCCTTTTTTGTGTCT
>CAVCWN010000041.1:0-15502 GCA_963605975.1 Desulfovibrionaceae bacterium
GACATGCTTATATTTTCCGATTGTAATATATTCCCCATTGGTGCCATCTTTGCATAGTTTTTTCACTTCATCTTCATACACTTCAAGGGTATCTTCCCTTTTTGCATAATTGATTACTTCTTTTGCATTTACACCATGGCCCTTACCCTTAGGCAAAATAACCTTGAGGCAGATGTCTGAAGCAAAACGGTGAACATAGAAAAATCCGTCTTTATCAATAACTTTAACTTCTTCGTCCAGAGAAAGAGAATCAAATCCCTGGGCAGCAGCTTCTGCCTTTTTCTTTTCGTGAATAACTTTAGGATTTTCGTATACTTTAATTTTCCAGGGCTTTTTCGCAAGACCAATGATTCCCGGAAAGCCTTTTTCAATAACTTCGTACTGGAGATCTGACACTTTTGTATTCAGTTGAACTGACGCATCCTGCAGACACTCTTCGACAGTGTCCGCAATAACATCTACCGTAGTAATTTCCTTATCGATAGAAAGTCTTTCTTCAAGTTCACTTCTGATTTTATCAAGATTAACCAATGCCACATCTCCTTAGTAAAACAAGCCTTAGACCCCAAGGACAGCTCTAAAAATGATTTTTAGAGTCTTCCTTAAAAGATTCCTTTTCTCATACTGGTAAGTTTTGCCCTAAGCCTTAAATTTGCCTTTGTATGAAGCTGGGAAATACGACTTTCACTTACTTTAAGAACCTGACCAATTTCTTTAAAGGTAAGATCTTCGTGGTAGTAAAGGACAATGACCATCTTTTCATTTTCCGGCAGTTCCTTGATTGCCTGAATAATTACACGGCGCACTTCTTCCCTTTCCACAATTACATCTGGATTTAAAGAAGACGGTCCTTCAAGAGAATCCCCGATTGACATGTGATCACTGTCATCACCTGAATACCAGACATCGTTCAAGGAAAGGACGCTTGTTCCGCTGACTTTCATAACAGTTGACTGGTATTCACTTTCTGTCATTCCCATAGATTCAGCAATTTCAGAGTCCGAAACAGTTCTGCCCAATCTTGATTCAAGTGTAACAATTGCATCTTCAATTTCGCGGGCCTTTTGCCTTACAGACCGAGGCACCCAGTCCATTTCGCGCAGTTCATCAAAAATAGCACCACGAATTCTTGTAACAGCGTAAGTTTTAAATTTTACACCCTTGTCTGGATCAAATTTGCTGATGGCATCAAGCAGGCCAAACTGACCATAGCCAACAAGATCGTCATATTCTACGTTATCCGGCATGCCTGTAGAAACCTTGCCAGCAACGTATTTTACAAGTGGCATATATTGTCTAATGAATTTGTCCCTGATGGAAGAGTCTTTTGTTTTTTTGTATTCACGCCAGAGTTTATCTTCTTCCTTTTCGTCCATCTCTGAATCAGCCATTATTCACACCCTTAAATGTTTTTTATATTTGGGTATCTTAAAAAAAATCATTTTCACTGCTTTTTTTTAAGATACCTGCGAATTTTAAGTCTTTGAAATACAAAGACTTATTTCAAAGTTGCCTTTAAAAATTGCAATTTTTAGAGGCTTCCATTTTATATTATAACCCGAAATTTTGTATAGACAAATTTCTTTTATTACTAAGGACAAAAAAATCAATTTTTATGTCCTAATCTTTTTTCAATAAAGTTGCTATTGCTTTCGCCATAGTCTCCGTATCATGTTTTTTTGCTTCTTCAGCACGATCTTTTCCATAATCAAGTGAAGCGGCAGTTGTTGTTTCAACGTCCGAAAAATCTTCAGAAAGAGATGAATAGTCTGAAGTGTCATCCCCTGCTTCACTTCCAAAAAGGCTGTCTCCACCAGAAGCCATTTCTGAAATGTCAGGCAAGTCTTCAATTTCTTTCATTTCATCATCTTTTAAAGAATGATTTTCTTTTTTTGATGATGACATTTCTTCCATTGAAGGAAAAGTGTCCAGTTTTTGCCCCAGTTTTATGGGCTGAAAGGAAGATGTTCCTGTTGAAGAAGAGTCTTCCCCGCTGCCAGCAGGGCTTTGTGAAGAAAATGACTTTTCTTCTTTTTGGATTTCAGAAGACAGGGAACTTTCACTTGCACTTGAAAGACTTGCTTCTGTTTTTTGACTGGATTTTTTTTCTTCTTCATGATCCATATGCTGGCGGTTTAAGTCAACTGAAAAATGCAAATCTTTGCCGTCATCGCTAAGATTGTCATCTGCAAGAGTTATGTCTACATGACTGCCAGTAGTTTTATCTGCAACAGGAGCGCCTTCTTCTGTAAAAGAATCTCCTGTGTCCAGATATTTGTCCCACAAAAAAGAAAATAAAAGGCCCAGTAAGGCAATAATCACGCCCCAAATAAATGCCCGCAAAAGAGAATGTCCAAAATGTTTAGTTGAAATTATACTGATTAAAAACGAAAGTACAAAGCCTAACGCAAAAGGCACTATAATCCTTTTTGGCTTAAACATTTTTTCCTCCACCCATCTTGTTAATTTTACGATAAAAAATGCTGGAGGTCAACTTAATACTTTGTAGAAGTGATAAAAATTGTGTAAATGAAAAAAAACTAGCCCCTGTAAGGGGAAAAATTCAGTGACAGGGTAGAAAAATGACTTTTTTTAGCGATTTTAAAATGATTTTTCTTTCTTTGTGTTGAACTTTTATGGATTGGAACTTCTAGCCCCGATTGTAAGGGCGCCGAAGGCGTCTGACGCGCAAGCGGCAGATGGAGCGACAGCGGAACCCTGAAAAGCGGGAAAGAGCTTTAAAAAAAAATAAAAAACTACCTTCTTTTTCCACTCATAAATTTTTTAAGGAAATTTGAAACGTTACTGTCATCGCCCAGTTCTGACTTTTCTATGCGGCCGACAATGTGTTTAAGGCAAACTGACGGTTTTGAAGACGGATTTACTGCAAGGAAAGGCTTTTGGCGGATAACCGAAGTCTGCACGCTAGGGTCATCGTAAACGAAACCTATGTATTCAACTTTATAGTTAAGGAACTGGCTTACGATTGTTATAATTCTTTCAGAAATTCTTTTTCCTTCGTCAGCCGAATGAACGCGGTTAACTAAAAGTTTGATATTGAGTTTTTTGTTAAGAAGTTCTGTTGTAAGGATTTTGATGATTCCGTAAGCGTCTGTAATCGCTGTAGGTTCTGGAGTTGTAACTACATAACATTCATCTGCGGCGGCTACGAACTGGGTAACGTTGTTTGTAATGCCGGCACCTGTGTCTATTATGATGATGTCAGAATTTCCTAAAGAGGCAAATTCGTTGGCAAAATATTCGAGTTCTTCTACGGAAAGGTTTGCGATTTTTGAAAAACCGTTTGCGCCTGCAATAAAACGAATGCCGTATTCTGTGTCCAAAATGATTTCACTCATTTTTTTCTGGTGGTTGATTACGTGCATAAGGTTGTACTGGGGAACGATGTTGAGCAAAACATTTACGTTTGCCATGCCCAGGTCACCGTCAATAAGAATGACTTTTTTGCCCAGCTGAGCGTAGGCGATTGCCATGTTTACGGCAATATTTGTTTTTCCAACTCCGCCCTTTCCTGAGGTGACTGCTATGATTCTAGTTTTATGTCCATTTTTTTTAGCTGATTTTTCACTGCCCAAAAGGGAGCGAAGTTCATCTGCCTGATCATCCATATTAAAATTCTCCTGACCTTAGCTGGCAGCTTTAAAATATTTTTTTGCTGCCTCTTAAAGATAATCGGCTGAATTACTTATTATCTTGAGCTTTGCCGAATTTTTCTTCAAGATGTTCCCTGTCAATGTTAAAGCCGTCCAGATTTTTTAGGAAGAAAATGGCGTTTGCATCTTCTATTTCACTTGGATTCTGGCCTGTTGTTACGTAAGAAACGCTTTTGTTTTTTTCAGCCAGGACAGAAATGACGCTGCCAAGTGATGAGGTTTCGTCACACTTTGTTACGATGATATTCTGGTAATTGAAAGGTTCAAAGTTTTGCAAAATGCGCTTTAAGTCTGTGGTTTTAGTGTTTGCGGAAACGGCAAGGTTTATGTCTGCATGAAGCGATTTTACTTCAAAGAGGTTGAGCATCTTTGCAATATTTTCGTGGTCATTTGGACTGAAGCCTGATGTGTCAATTAAAAAATAGTCTGTGCTTGATTTGTACTGGACAAAAAGCCTTTTTAAAACTTCACAATCTTCTGCTACAAGGACTTCTTCATCTTCGTCCTGAATGGCATGAACCCACTTTGAAAGCTGTTCAAAGGCGCCTATTCTCATGCGGTCAGTTGTCATGTATTTTACAACTTTTTCCGGGGCAGAAGGATTTTCTTTTCTTTCCTGGGAAGATGAAAGGCGGATTTTTATGCCAAGTTTTGCTATTGTTGTTGTTTTTCCAACTCCGGTCGGACCAACAATTACTATCACGTGGGGAGGCCGGTAAAAAGTTTTTTTTGCGATGTTTATGCTTTCGCCTATCCAGTCAACAACTTTTTTTTGCAGAAAATTATAGTCGTCCAATGAATCCAGGCTTAAGGTTTTCATTTTATCCCGCATCATGGAAATGTAATTTTCTGTAAATTCATTGGCACGCAAAAGTTCTTCAATTTTGCTGACATTTTTGTGAACTTCATGAGGAACAGAATCTTCATGGATTTTTTCAAGGCCTGACTCCAGTTTATCTTCCAAATCAATAAGTTTTTTTGTTAAAAGTGAAATGTCTTTGCTGGAAGCCATGGTTCCCTGCTGATTATAGTTATTCAGGATTTCCCTTTTACTTTTTACAAAATCCTCTTTTTCCTGGGCAGAAACTTTATCTTTTAGCATATACGTGCATTCCACAAGAAGTTCCGTCCTGAACAATTTATTTACTGTTACAACACTATGACCCGTAATTATATAATTACCGTTGCAGAGTTTGTTAATTTTTTCCTTACAGTCATCAAGGCTTTTTCCCCTCATTGTGTACGTTTCTGGGGACCTTTCATTATTAGATGTCGATGTCACCTATTTCCTCCACTTTTACCTTTGCATTAACTACTTCGTTTACAGAAAGAACGACCACACCCGGGCATTCACCTTCGATTGAAGATTTTACTAAATATCTTACAGTGCTTGGGGCCAGAATGATTGGCAAAACACCTCTTTCCCTAACAGCAGCAATTTTTCCCGTAACTGCATTTATAAAGGCGCGGCCAGTTTCAAGATCCAGAGCTGCAAAAGGTTTCGCTCCAGGATTTTGAACTGCATGTTCTGCCAGCAACTGGGCAATTTTCGGAGACAGGCGCAAAACACAAAGTTTGCCGTTAGCATCCAGATACTGGTGGCAAATTTGAGCTCCCAGGGCTTCTCTGGCTTTTTCTGCAAGGGTGAAAGGATCTTTTGTGTAGCGGGCATTATCTGCCAGTGTTTCCAGAATAGTAACTGTATTTCTGATGCTGACTTCTTCCTGCAAAAGATATTTGAATACATGTTCTACATCACCAATTGTAAGTTTGTGTTCACCGGTAAGAACTTCATCAACAACAACAGGATTAGTTTTTCTAACTTCCTGAAGAATTGCATCGACATCCTGACGGCAAATAATTTCTGCAGCATGTTTTTTTATGATTTCTGTTAAGTGAGTTGCAATGATTGTTGGTAAATCGATTACAGCATAACCTGCATTTTCAGCTTCACTTCTTTTTGCTTCAGGCAGCCATATTGCATTCATGCCAAAAGCCGGATCATGAGTTGCTTCGCCTTTTAATTCCCTGTCTTTTGGAACATTACCCGTATTTAAACACATGTAGTGCCCCATTTTAAGAAGGCAGCGACCTGTTTCTATGCCACGGATTTTAACTGAATATTCTTCAGGATTAAGCTGCATGTCATCACGTATTCTGATTGAAGGAACAACAAACCCCAAGTTGAGGACAGTTTCTTTTCTGATTCTTTTAATACGCTCAAGAAGTTCACCGCCATTTTCCTGGTCAGCCAGAGGAATAAGGGCAAAGCCAATGTCCAGACCAAGAGTGGGAAGTTCATTTACAGGAGACAGTTCTTCAGGACCTGAGCCTTTTTGATTAAGGGATTTTGCCTGTGAAGCCTTAAGTTCATCGGCAGCCTTTTTAACTTTTTCTGAACGGCGGATTCGTATTCCAATAAAGATAAAAAGTCCGCCAAAAGGAATAAGGACAAGGGCAGCAAGGTTGTGGAAAGCTACACCCAAAACGGCAAGAATGATACCGACAACAATATACTGCATTCCATCTCTGACAAATTGATTTTTCAGCTGGTCTGAAAGCACATCTTCGGAACTTGAAGTTGTTACAAGTAAACCTGTAGAGAATGAAAGAATTAATGAAGGAATCTGAGACATAAGACCGTCACCGATTGTAAGTTTTGCATAAACTTCAATGGCCTGACTGGCAGAAAGACCACCCAGCCACATACCAACAGCAAAACCTCCAATAAGGTTTACTACAGTGATTACAATTCCAGCCTTTGCGCTTCCACTTACGAATTTTGTAGAACCGTCCATGGTTGAATAGAAATCAACTTCCTGCCTGATTTGCTTTTTCTTAAAATCGGCTTCTTCCTGAGTAATTGCTCCGGAATTTAAGTCATTTTGGATGTCAAACATTTTACTGTTCATGGAATCCAATGTAAATCTTGCAGAAACTTCTGAAACGCGGTCAGCACCTTTTGTAATAACCATCATTTGAACGATGATAAGGATTACGAAAATTACTACACCAATAACAACATTGCTGCCTGCAACAATATTTGCAAATGCCTGAACCATTTCACTCTGGCTTTCAAGGTGCAAAGTTGAACCTGAGGCTGTTACAGGTTTTACAAGAATATTTCTTGTAGATGCAACATTTATTGCCAGTCCATAAATGGTCATAATCAAAACAAGACGAGGATATGACGTAAAGTCTGCGGCCCTTTTCATGTTGATTACAGTTATCATAATTATGAAAGAAACTGCTAAATTTAAAACCATTGCTATATCAATCACTGTTTTAGGAAGTGGAATGATAAGAAATAAAATAATTACAACAAGGCCGACAGCAAGAAAGCTGCCTTTAAATAGCGAACCTAGACGTTCCCTAACGCTTAACCTTACATTTTCCATAGAGTCCCCACCCACTGAATGTTAAAGATTTATTTTTTATTTTTAGAGCGCCTTTCCATGTAACCGATTTGTGCATAAATGGTCGCTATAGCAAGCGCATATCTTTCGGGTATTTTATCACCAACTTCCAAATTTGTATAGAGAATTCTTGCAAGAGGCCTGTCTTCGTAAAGAGGCACATCATTTTCTTTTGCAATTTGTTTTATGAAAAGTGCGTCTTCATCTTCCCCCTTTGCCGTAAGTTCCGGAGAGTCTGAAATTTCAGACTTCCATTCAAGGGCAACGGCAAAATGCGTAGGGTTTGTAATTACGACATCCGCCTGGGGAACAATGCGACGGACATTTGTCTTTAGCATTTCCTTTTGTGCACTTTCAAGGCGATTTTTGATTTCTGGATCCCCTTCAAGATCTTTATATTCCTGCTTTACTTCCTGCTTAGTCATTTTTAAGTTGTCAATAAAAACTTTTTTCTGGACAAAATAATCTATTGCTCCAATCACAAGCAAAATGAGGGCAGAAATAATTAAAAGCTTTCCTAAAGTTTTGCTTACTAAACTTAAAGCCTGCAAAATTCCTCCGGAAACTTGAGTTTTAAGAATTTCCGGCAGCTTGTTTTTTATTGTAAAAAAAGCAACCACAGCTAAGATGGCAATTTTTCCAATTGATTTTAGAACGTTAAAAATTCCCTGGAAGGAAAAAAGAGTCCTTTTAAAATATTCCCCAAACCTTGGTGCAATTTTTGAAAATTTAGGCTGAATTGTTTTTGTTGTAAAAAGCCAGCCCCTGTTTTGCATAATATTTCCGATTATCCCTGCAAGAAAACCGACCAGGGCGAAGGGCAAAACGGCAAATAAAAAATTCTGCAAAAAGAACAGATAAAATTCTGCTTTATTAAATTGAGAATTTATATTTTTAAAAAAATAAGTCAAAATATTTTCACAGCGTTTTAAAAGATTTGGTCCCAAAACAAGCAAAAGCAAACTGGTAAAGAAAAAAACCAGACTGCCATTAAGCTCCTGACTTTTGGCAACACGTCCTTCTTCCCTTGCCTTTCTGAGTTTATGCTCTGTAGGTTTTTCGGTTTTACCTTCGTCTTCGGCGGCAAACCACTGCAAATCAATTTGACTCATTTTTGAATTTGCCCCCCGAGTTTTAAATATAGATTCTGAATTTCTTTAAGGGCATCATCAAAACTTGATGTAAAAAGATTTACTAACTGTGGCATAAGCCATGTTAAAATAAAAAATGTAGTCATAATCAAAATTGGAAATCCTTCTGAAAGCATATTCATTTGAGGTGAAGCCTTTGAAAGAATTCCCATTGCACCGTTAATAAGAAAAAGTGTTGCCATAACAGGCAAGGCAATCAAAAGAGCGTTCATAAAAAGATGTGTCAAACCGGAAAGCATAAACTTTACTAAATCATCATTGTGTTCAACTATAGAAAGAGCATTTATGGACTTAAAACTGTCTTCCAATCCCTTTAAAAATAATTTTTGAAACCAATTGTTGCTTAAAAAAACTAAAAGTCCCACAAAATTCAAATACTGTCCCATCAAAGTGTTTTCTACTTGACTTAAGGAATCGTATGCTTCGGCAGCAGAAAAACCCATCTGAAAAGAAAAAAATTGTCCTGCAGTAGAAAAGGCTGCAAAAATCATGTTGATGTAAAAACCTAAAATCACACCTATAAGGCCTTCGCCTAAAAGGCAAAGAATGTATTGCAAATTAAAAGAACCTTGTGGCGAAATAAATTCTGCATAGGCTGCATAAGAACCTTCTGTTAAAGACACCTGAGGAAAAAGAAAAAATGCCGCATATCCACAGATAGCAATTTTTGCAATTCGCGAAATGGATCTTGAATTTGTAAGAGGAAGAGTCATTATCATTCCAAAGCAACGGACGGCAACTAAAAGAAAAACCGGCGCCGCAGAAACAATTCTATCAAGCATATTTTACTAAGAAGCCATTTGTGGAATTAAATTAAAAAGATTGATTGTATAATTTCTAAGCCTGGTGAACATCCAGCCGCCAAGCAGGGCAATCACTAAAAGAATGACTAAAAGTTTTGGAAGAAAAGTGAGTGTCTGTTCCTGAATTGAAGTCGTTGCCTGAAAAATAGAAATAATCAATCCAATAACCAAAGCTGAACCTAAAACAGGTGCAATCAAAATAAAAACCTGCCATATCCCGCTTTGCAAAATTCTAACAATCAAATTTATACCCATAATCTTTCCTCCAGTTTTTTAGTTTTCCCCTATTTTATAACACTGACAAAAAGTTGCTGCGTTAAAAGTCCCCAGCCATCAACTAAAACAAAAAGCATTATCTTAAATGGAGTTGAAATTTGAACAGGCGGCAGCATCATCATTCCCATAGACATAAGTATACTTGCAACCACCATGTCAATTATTATAAATGGAATGTACAAAAGTATGCCGATTTTAAAGGCAACCGTAAGTTCATGAAGAATGTAAGCCGGTATAAGGACATAAGTCGGAACATCTTCGAAAGATTTTGGCTTTTCCAGTTTTGCCATTGACATAAAGGTCTTTATGTAGGAAGTGTCGTCCTTCATTTGAGTGTACATAAAGTAGCGGATTGGCTTTTGAGCCTGATCTATGGCTTGAGTTAAATTGATTTCGTTTCTTTGAAGGGGCTGAAAAGAATCTGTATAGATTTTTTTAAAAGTAGGCATCATGCAAAAAAGTGTCATAAAAAGAGCAATGCCATTTAAAACTGCTGTAGGAGGAACCTGCTGCAGGGAAAGGGCTCTTTTTATAAAATCAAGTACAATGGAAAAACGCAAAAAACAAGTCATCAAGATTAAAATGCTCGGTGCCAGAGTTAAGAGCGTAAGGGCCAGCATAAGCTGAACAGAAAAAGCGACTTCCTGCCCAGACTGAGGAGCCGTCGCGGTTATGGAAATGTTTGGAATGGTCAGATTTGCAACATCATTTGGTAAATCAGTTCCGCCCTGAGTTGACCCCTGGGGGAAAGTTTGATTTGCAGAAGCCTGTGAAGTAACTGGCATAATACACAGGAGAGCCAAAATCAAAAGAACAATAAACCTGAGAGAATATTTTTTTATTGTTGATTTTTTATCCTTTTTTGAGGGGAAATTATTTTGCTGTAAAATCATATTACTTTTCCCCCTGATCTTTATTTAATCTTTTACCGTTGTTTTTCAGCATATTGAGGATTTGTCTTGTTGCCCCATCCCCCTTATTTTTAGGGTTTTCCTTCTTTTCTGAGTCTGATTTTTTTGTAAAAAGATTTAAAATTTCTGCAAAATTCAAAGACTTTTTTTGGCCGATATGTTCATCTGCATAAACATTCATTGCATTAATCAATTCTTTATCTTCAACTTTTGCAATAAGATTTACGCAATTGTCTGAAACGCCTATAAGGTAAGCTTCATTTATAAGTGTTACCACATGAACAGACTTATTTGGACCAACCGCAATTGAAGCAACGTCCCTTAAAAACTCATCTTCATTTGCAGGCAAATTGGATTTTTTCTTAATGAATTTTGATAAAAACAAAATGATTGCAATAATAAACGCAAGGACCAAAATCATCCTTACAAAAATCCATATGCTTCTTGCGGGACTTGATGTGTCATCAAGAGAGAAGTCTTCTTCGTTTACAGAAGAATCTGCATCCATAGGAAGAGTATTTTCATCAGGAATTTCAGAATCCTGGCTTTCAGTTTGATTTGACAAAGCTGTACCTTCTGCACCACTGGCAATCTCTTCAGAAGCTGTTGAAGAAGAAGAAGAAGCAGACGAAGTAGGTTCTGCAAAAAGACCATAACCTAAAGAAAGAAAAATCAATAAAGAGAAAATGAATTTATTTTTTATAGAAAAGAAGTTTTTCGTAATGTCCTCCACCCAAGCACATTATTTCAAGGCGTTCTAAAAGTAGATTTTTTAGAGACACTCCTTAAAGTGAATCTAAAAAAAATCTGCATGCCAGAAATATCCCCTTTTCCAGCATGCAAAAAAGATTTTACATTTGCTGTGTAACGTGTTCAATTGAAGGAAGAATTTCTGTAACGCGCACACCGAAGTTTTCATCGATGACTACAACTTCTCCCTTAGCAATTGCCTTATGGTTAACAAGAATGTCTACAGGTTCACCGGCCAGTTTATCCAATTCAATGATTGTACCTTCACCCATTCCCAAGATTTCCTTGATTGTTTTTTTACAGCGACCAAGTTCTACTGTGACTTCCATGAAAACGTCCATGATAAGACCGATATTTCCCTGTTCCGGAGTAACCATGGAAGGTGTAAGGTTAGAATATGAAAGTGACTGTACGTTCGGAGGATTTTGAACTTGCTGCATCATTCCCATGCCCATATTTTGCATAGGCTGCTGCATAGGCATGCCCATACCCATATTCTGCATAGGCTGCTGCATGCCCATTCCCATACCCATGTTCTGCATAGGCTGCTGCATGCCCATTCCCATATTTCCCATACCAGTCATATTCTGGACTGGTTGGGCCGTAAAACCACCCATAGGATTTGCAGCAGCTTGAGGCTTTTGACCTCCGCCCAAAGCAGTTGCCATGCCGTCTGCAACAGGAGCACTAACGGCTTCCCACAAAGTGTATGCCTGACCGTCAAGTGTTACAGGATATGTAAAGAGGGCAAATTTTCCAACAGGAATGCGAATCATTGCCTTTGGCTGGTTTACAGCTTCAGGCACACCGATTGCAAGACCAGGAAGTTTTCCAGATTTAGCAAGTTCGTCTATTTCTGTACTTGAATGCATGTTGATTGCTTCGGAAATAAGGGAAAGAGCCATATCGTCAATGGCAGGTTCGTCTTCCTTGTTTACCAGAGAAACAATTTTTTCAGCAAAACCGTTTGAAAAAATAAACAAATGGTCACCTGTTAAAGCAGTTGTAAAATCTGCCATAACAGCAACAACAATTTCAGGAATTTTAGCAAGCAGCTTGTCCCTTTCAGAAATTTCTACGACAGGCTTTGCAATGCTTGCCTCGCTGGATGTAAAATTCTTTAAGTTTTCAGCCAGACGATCTTTAATGTCACCTGCAAACTTTTCAAGTGTTGCAACATCTATATTTGCATCTCCGGCAGAAGTAGCAGGCAATGCTCCACTCAAGCCACCCATATCAACGCCTGAAAGCAATGCATCGATTTCTTCCTGAGAAATTGAACCTTCACTCATAATGTATCTCCTTCGTCTGCTGTTAATTCTTCGAATTCATCTTCGTTTTCATCTTTTATTTTACCAATAACCTGAACGGCCATTTTTTTACCGACAATGCCCGGCTGACAGTAGAATTTTTTTTGGTTTCCTACTGAAAGTATAAGGGGATCTGACTGACGCACATTCGTAAAGCGGATTAAATCACCTACCCTTAAATTTATTACATCGCGGATAGGAACATTGATTGTACCTACTTCAGCTACAGTTTCCATTTCTACGTCAGAAAGTTTTTCTTTAAGTGTACCAAGATACTGGGTTGTAGAACCACGCCTTACAGAACTGTAGTAGAAAGAAGTAGATAATTTTGAAACAATTGGTTCAATTGTGATGTAAGGAATACAGATGTTCATCATTCCTGCTTCTTCACCGATTTTAATTTCCAAAGTAACAAGAATTACCATTTCGTTTGGAGGAACAATCTGGGCAAACTGAGGATTAGTTTCAATCTGCTGTAAGCGAGGACGCAAATCAATAACCTGTGTCCATGATTCCCTCATGTTAGCAAGAATTCTTACGATGATTCCTTCCATAACGGACTGTTCAATATCAGTTAAGTCACGGTTTACCTTTCCGCCGGTGTCACCTGAACCTCCAAAAAGGCGGTCAATCATAATAAAAGTGATTTCCGGAGCAATTTCCAAAACCGCATTGCCTTTTAAAGGATCCATATTGATTACGGCAAGAGTTGTAGGAGTTGGAATGGAACGGATAAATTCCTCATAAGTCAACTGATCTACAGAAGCAACATGCACGTGAACCAGGGTACGAAGCTGGGCAGAAAGAGATGTAGTTGTTAAACGGGCAAATGATTCGTGCATATTTGAAACAGTACGAATCTGTTCTTTTGAGAATTTGTCAGGCCTTTTAAAGTCATAGATTTTTATACGCCGAGTGTCATTGACGGGCTTAAAATCATCAGAGTCAGTTTCGCCTGAAGATATTGCCTGGAGAAGCTGGTCAATTTCATCCTGTGACAGAACTTCATTCATTGTCTAACCACCAAAAAACTAATACTGCTGAACAACATCCAGCTGTGTAAAACGAACTTCACGTATCTTTGAATTTGAAAGAATGTCGTCGTTTATTTGATTGCGAATTTCTTCGCGAAGAATGTCTTCATTGTAAGGCTTTAATTCCTCATAAGTCTTTGTAGAAAAATAGCGTCTTAAAAAATCGATGATTTCTATTCTTTTTTCTGTAATTTCTGTAGAAGCAGCCTTGTCTTCTTTTTTGTAGCCCAAAGCGATTGTAACAGTAACGCTTGAAGGGGTTGTATCATCGGTTGATGTGCGGATTTGATCAAGTGATGTATACCAGTCATAACTTGGACGGTTTACAGTATATTCTTGAGAAACACCGACAACTGTCTGTGGCTTAGAATTTCCATCGCGTATGGAATCAACAATAATTACAATTGTAACAATAAGAATAATGGCTGCAATACCAATCAAAACCCACTTTAAAATACTAGGAAAAATACCTTTACCGCGTTTTTTTGCTGGTGAAGAGTCATCAAGAGAGCCTGCGCCCAAATCATCTGCATCGTCTGCCATATTATCCCCCAATTTGTACTATACTTGTTTAGTCCCAAATTTATAATAACACTAAAAATGTCCCTCGTCTAGAATTATTATATCTACACGACGGTTATATGCCCTGCCTTCTTCAGTATCATTGCTGAATTTAGGCATTGTATCTGCATATCCTGCAATTGAAAACTGTCTTTCATCAACACCGAAATCTGACATGTAATGAAGGACATTTGCCGCCCTGGCAGCGGACAATTCCCAGTTTGAAGGGTACAGATCAGATGATACAGGTGTATTGTCTGTATGACCTTCAATTCTCCACTTTCGCCCCTTAACTTCTTCTGAATTAAAAAGTTCAGTCAAGTTAAGAAGGGTCTGGCGGCTGGCTTCTATGTTTAATTCAGCACTGCCTTTTTCAAAATAAGTATCTGAAGCTAAAGAAATTACAAGCCCCCTTTCGTCCGAAGTGACTGTAATTTTATTAGTTTTGATTTCTGGAGCAAACAAGGTAACAGCTTTTTTTCTGGCTGCTGCCATTGAATGACCTCTTTCTGAAGAAGGAAGTGAACTTACAGTATTTCCTAAATCAGCAAGGCTGCCTGCACTAAGCGAAATGCCTCCTCCAGGCGTACTGTTTGAAAGAGAAGCCTGCATTGCTGCCATCTGAACTGCATCCGTTTCCGAAGGGTCATAAAGCATAACGAAGAAGCAGAGCATAAGTGTAATCATGTCTCCATATGTACCCAGCCAGGCGGTTGATGGTTTTTCAGGTTCTTTAGTTTCCCTCTTTGCCATTAAAAAACTCCTTAGTCTTTAAGAACGTCACCTTCAATTGCTTTTCTTGACTTTGGATCAAGGAAGGTAAGAAGTTTCTGTGCAAGAATACGAGGATTGTCTCCGGTTTGAATGGAAAGGATTCCTTCAAGGATCATTTCCTTGGAATTCATTTCCCGGGAGTTCTGGCTGATTAATTTTTGGGCTAAAGGTCCGAAGAGCCAGTTGGCAAGGAAGGAACCGTAAAGGGTTGTTACCAAGGCGACGGCCATGTTTGTACCCAAAGATGACTTATCTTCAAGGTTATTCAACATACCAATAAGTCCGATAACTGTACCCATCATTCCGTAACCTGGGGCGTAACCGGCCCACTGGTTGATAAGTCCGGCCCATTCCATGTGACGCTTTTCTGCCTGGGCCATTTCATTTTCAAGAATTGAGCGAATGGCAGAACCGTCGTTACCGTCGACCATAAGGCGAAGCCCTTCCTTTAAGAAAGGATCGTCCAAGTCATCGAGTCCTTCTTCCAAAGCAAGAATACCTTCACGGCGGGCTTTTTCTGAAAGCTGAACCATATTTTGTACTGTTGATTTTTCACCATAATCGTATGTTTTAAAACAACGGCCCATTACTTTAAAAAGACCTAAAATCTGGTTTAAAGGGGCACAAATGAAAAGTGAGAAGAATGAACCACCTACTGTTACGAAAACTGACGGAACATCCCAAATGTCTTTAAGAGATCCACCTGACGTGAAAACTCCGATTAAAATCATAGCCAAACCGCCGACAAAACCAATCAGTGTTGCTAAATCCATTACTTCCTCCCGGTAATATCTATAAGGGTATCTCTAAAAATTGCAATTTTTAGAGACTCCCTTAAATAC
>CAVCWN010000042.1:0-7348 GCA_963605975.1 Desulfovibrionaceae bacterium
GCATAGTTCAGTCGGTAGAACAACGGACTCATATTCCGTATGTCAGAGGTTCGATCCCTCCTGCCACTATAAAGCATTTCGATCTTGCATCGAAGTGCTTTTTTATTTTAAATCATTTGGACCTCTGTTAAACCTGTAGCTTTCAGAGGCCTCCATTTAAAGAAATATTGCATAAAATTGCAGTTTTACCCCGATTTTATTGCATAAAATTACAATAAATTGTATAAATTAAGAATATTTATGCGAGGTTTTTATGAAAGCTGAAAAATTCAAAAGTCCTTACAAAGGAAGGAGCCTTTTAAACTGGATTGACTGGACTCCACAGGAAATCAATCAAATTTTAAACTGGGCCATTCAAGTAAAAAAAGAAGCCCACAAAGGGGAACTTCACCAGAGATTTTTAGGAAAAACAATTGCCCTTATTTTTGAAAAGCGGTCTACCCGCACAAGATCTTCATTTGAAACAGCCTTTGCAGAAGAAGGAGGCCATCCAGTCTTCATGTCCACCGCAGACATTCAGCTGGGCGGAAAAGAAAGTGTTGAAGACACAGCACGCGTTTTGGGCAGAATGTTCAGTGCCATAGAATTCAGAGGATTTAAGCAGTCACATGTGGAAGCTCTTGCAAAATATTCAGGAGTTCCTGTAATCAACGGACTGACAGATGACTTTCACCCGACTCAGGTTCTTGCAGACATAATGACCTTAAAAGAAAACTTTGGCACACTAAAAGGACTTAAACTTTGCTTTTGTGGTGACGGCAGAAACAATATGGCCAGATCACTTATGCTTATTTGTTCAAAATTCGGAATAGATTTTTCAGTTTTTTGCCCAAAAGAACTTTCCCCGGACCAGGAAATCCAGGATATATGCCAGCCATTTGCAAAAGAAAGTGGCGCTAAAATAAGCATCTCTGATCAAATTTCAGTTGTCAAAGGAGCAGATTGCCTTTATACTGATGTATGGTGTTCTATGGGAGAAGAAGCGCTAAAAGCAGAGCGTGTAAAACTTCTTAGTCCTTTCCAGGTCAACAAAAGTCTTATGCAGGCCACAGGAAAGCCAAATACCATCTTCCTTCACTGTCTGCCAGCCGTAAAGGAAGAGGAAGTTACAGAAGAAGTATTTGAAAGTCCAGCCAGCAAAGTTTGGGATCAGGCTGAAAACAGAAAACATACAATCAAGGCCATTATGCTTGCTTTGATCTAAAAAAAACTGGGCTTGGACAGGCAATCGATTTCTTTGGCAGGGCCTTTAAATTTAGCAGAAATTTGCTGCTATCTTTTTAGGACTTTCGTGCCGATAAAATTTTAGATATAGAGCAGTTTGATTTATAGTTGAATTCAAAAATATAAATCAAAATCAAGACTATAACAGGAAGTATTTATGAAAAAGACCTTAAAAATTAAGATGATTTTGCTTGCCCTCCTTTCAGCAGTGATTCTTTTGCCTGTAGCGGCTCAGACATCTTCTGAAACAAGTGAAAGTGAAAAGCCTATCTGGGATCATGGAGACAATGTTTCAAAGATTTCCTATACGAATGTTAGGGTTTACAGGGTACTTGAAGCAGAAGACGCTTATGTCATTCTTTATGAAAAACAGGGCTTAAAGACAGGCACCGTTTCAATTCCAAAGAAATGGGGCACAATGGTTCCCCGCAAGCTTGAAATGAGAAAGTGTCCAAAAACTGTACCTCCATATATGACAATTCTTTACAAGGAAGGTTCATTCTACAAGGTTTGGCTGACACTTCCTGTAAGCAAGCTGGATTCAGTCTGGGGTATTGCTCCAAACGGATATGACACTGGGGACTCAGAAAAAGAAACTTTAGACATTGAATTGTAATGGGAGTCTCTAAAGGTTGCAATTTTTAGAGATGACCTAATGCATTAAAGAACTGATTAAAAAAGGCAGGCAGTGAGCACTTTTGTCATAGCCTGCCTTTTATTTTTTTTAAGGATCTATAAATGAAAGAAGTTACAGAAGAAGAAATTAAAAATTTCAAGGATTTTACTTCAAAATATCAGAAATTTATTATTGCTGGCCACAAGGAACCAGACGGAGACTGTATGGCAAGTTGCCTGGGAGTTTCCTACATTTTGAATTTTTTACAAAAGCCCTTTATTTTAATAAATGCAGGCCCTTTCAAACGCTCTGAAATCAAGGATTTTAAAGACAAATTTACAGATCAAATTCCATTTTTGACAAATGAAGACATAAAAAATACAGGGTTAATCATTTGTGACTGCAGCGAAATTGCCCGCCTTGGTGACTTTGATTTTGATTTAAGCCTTTTAGATTCATTCATAATTGATCACCATAAAACCGCCTCTGCAAAAAAGGAAAGTTCAATTGTAGATCCAACTTCTCCTGCAGCCGCCTGCATTGTTCAGCAGTTGTATGAAGCAATTGTAGGAAAGCCTGGCAAAGAAGAAGCAGAAGTTCTTTTCTTTGGATTAGGAACAGACACTGGCTTTTTCCACTTTCTGGATGAAAAATCCGCTTCAGTTTTTAACGCAGCAGCCCGTCTTGTTGAAGCAGGGGCAAATCCCCGCGAACTCTATTCAAAAATGACTGGCGGTAAGCCTTTTATGACCAGAAAACTGCTTGGAATCATGCTGAACCGAGCAAAAGCCTACTGCAATAACCGCCTTATTGTTACTTACGAGACCATGGAAGACACAAAAATGTATGGTCTTGAAGGCAGGGACAGCGATGCCCTCTACTCTCTTATGTTGGCAGTAGAAAATGTACAGGCCGTTTTATTCGTAAGGCAGGAAACTGACTACACATGCACTTTGGGCTTCAGGTCAAAAGACACTTGCGATGTAAGTGCGATAGCAGCCAAATTCGGTGGTGGCGGACACAAGAATGCCTCTGGTGCAAGTACAGAAGGTAAAATTGACACTTTGATTCCTGCAATCGTCAAAGAATTTGCTAAAGTCCTTTAAAGGACACCATAAAAATTTGCAATTTTTAGGGAAAAGTTAAAAAAAAACAAAATCTAAAAAAAAAGATTTTCACAAAGGCTAAGGATTTTTTCAAAATTGATTTTTTGAATTTTTCCTGGCCTTTTTTTTAGTTTTTTTTGTTAAAGCCAATCCATTGTACACAATGAAATCTTAGAAGAATCCATTGTACACAATGTATTCTTAGGCAAAATAATACATTGTACACAATGGATTATAGCCTTTTTTTATGAGAAATTCTGTAAAAAACGCTATTTTACCCATATAAACGTACAGGAAAAAGCATTTTTTTTCATTATTTTTAATTTTTTTTACTAAATTTTACCACTTGGCACACTTCTTGCATATATTAAAATATCCTGATCAAGGAAAATTTCATCAAAGTAAAGGGAGCCTCTAAAAATTGCAATTTTTAGAGGCAACTATGAAAATGCGACATTTTAAGTCTTTGTATTTCAAAGACTTAAAATTCGAAGGCATCTCTAAAAAAGCATAGAAAAAGATTTTTTAGAGATGCCCTAAAATAAAAGGAGTATGTATGCAAAAAATTGATGATGTAGAATTAAAATTAAGGGGTGGCCTTATAAGCGGAGAAGAGGCCTGCAAGGAATTGATGGAAGTTATGTTCTTAAACAAACAATTCTTTGGACTTCAACTTCTTCCAGAAGATGATTTTCTAGATTTTCTGGAAGGCGAATACAAAAAATTTCCCCGTATATTCAGAGTTTTCGATCCAAAACTAAGTTCTTTTACTAATTTTTTATATACCACCATTCAGGGAAATTTTGCTACATGGAAAAAAAGAAAGTCTCGAAAAGAGTCCGTTGAACTAACAACACTGTATTCACAAAATGCAAATCTTACAGAAAAGCAAATACAATTTTCACAGCAGGAATCTTCTGTAAATTATGAAATCAGGGAAGAAACAGCAATCACCAATGAAAAAATTCGTGAAATCCAAAGTGTCTTAATCAAAAAGAAATATGGCGGAAAAGAAGCGACTTACACAAAGGAAAGAAAGCGGCAAAAACTAAACAAATATTATAACATAAGAAGAAAGGCTGCCCTTGTTCTTATGTTAAAATGCTGCCACTATATAACAGACGACTTGCTAAAAAAAGTCAGCATTCTTACAAGTCTGCCTTTAAAAACTTTAGAAGTCCTTTGTGAAAAAGCAAAAGAAAGTATTGTAAAAAAACTTGAACGCAGAGAAAAAGTTGAAGCCTGCCGGGACACCGCATTTTTTTACCACATAAGATTTCAGCAGGAATTAAACCTATATTCCGAAAATGAACTTATTTACAATAAAATAAAATCCCGCTATGTAAAAAAAACAGACTTATGGAAGGTAAAAAATGATCTTCTTAAACAAAAAGAATTTTCTGTAAGCCCCAGCAACAGAGTTGTGGCAAAAATTCTTGGTCTGAACGAAAGGCAAGTCAGTTATATTTTAGAACAAGCTCAAATCAATATGGACAATATTTCTCTCAAAGATTATTATGACGACCATGAAGATATATTTAGCAACAGGAAACCTTAATAAAAAAAGGGAAATGCAGGAAATTTTAAGTGATTTTGAAGTGGTTATCCCAAAGGAAGAAAATATCGATTTTAATCCTATTGAAGACGGAAAAACTTTTTACGAAAACAGTTTGATAAAGGCAAAAGCCCTGTGGAATTTGGTAAAAATGCCAGTTCTTGCAGATGATTCAGGCATTTGTCTTGACGCATTAGGCGGCATACCGGGAATTTATTCTTCCCGATATGCAGGTCCATCTTTTCCCCAGGGAAATCCTGACGGCAGCAAGTGCCCCCAGGAAAAGCAAAATGAATTTTTAATAACCTCTTTGAATGAAAAATTGAAAAATTGTGATTTTGAAGAATTAAAAAAATCCGGCCAGTTTTTAAATGGTCCTAGAAGCGCCCATTACACTTGCGCAATGGTTTTATACCTAGGACCTGACAGACTTTTTGTTTGCCAGGACACCATGGAAGGCACAATTGTCGAAAACCTTTGTGACGCAAGGGGCCAGGGAGGATTTGGCTACGACCCTATTTTCTACATTCCCCAGTATAAAAAAACGGTTGCAGAATTAAGTCCAGAAGAAAAAAATGCAATCAGCCACAGGGGAAAGGCAAGCCGCAGTCTTTTAAAGATCATCAAAGGAATTTTTAACTAAGACTGCTAGAGTCATCTTTTTGATAATTTTTGGCCTGAGTCGTAAACATTTTGTAGTAAAGGCCAGCCGGATTTTCCATGAGCTCGGCGTGGCTGCCGTATTCTTTGACCTGCTTTTCGCTAAAAACGGCAATTTTGTCGCAGAATTTGCAGGACGAAAGGCGGTGAGAAATATAGAGAGCGGTTTTGCCATTTGCCAGGTTTTCGTTGAATTTTTCGTAGATTTCGGCTTCGGCCAGGGGGTCAAGGGCGGCGGTTGGTTCGTCCAAAATCACAATCGGGGCGTCTTTGTAAATAGCCCGGGCAATTCCGACTTTCTGCTTCTGGCCACCGGAAAATTCTGTACCTTTTTCGTCAAAACTTTTATTGATGGGTGTGGCGTTTTTATATGGAAGAGTCTGGATAAAATCATAAATGCCGGCCTTTTTCAGGGCTGAATCAACTTTTTCGTCGATGGCGGATTGGGGGGACTCATCACTTTCTCCAAAATCCCCTTCTTCAAAAGCAACATTTTCCCTAACAGAAAATGCGAAAATATTAAAATCCTGGAACAAAACGGCAAAAAGTTTTTTGTATTCTTCCTCGTCATATTCGTTGATATTCACACCGTCCACAAGAATCTGGCCTTGAGTGACCTGGTAAAGGCGGCACAAAAGTTTTATGAGGGTGGTTTTGCCTTCGCCGTTTAAGCCGACAAGGGCTAAGTGCTGGCCTGCCGGGATTTTCAAATTTAGGTTTTGCAAAACAAAATTTTCTGACCGGGGATATTTAAAAGAGACATCCTTGAATTCAATTTCGTGATTTTGACTAGGGAGAATTTTTCGGCTGCCCTTTTTTGCCTTGAGGGCCAGGTCTTTTGGACAATCCAGATATTTAAGATACTCTTTTGCGTAATTTGCATTTTGATTAAATCTTAAATAAAGGCTCATTATTTGATTTATTGCCCCCTGCAATTCGCTGACGGAACTTATGCACATAGAAAAATCGCCGACGCTAATCAATCTTTTGACTGCAAGATAGCCTATGTAAAAATAATTCAAAAAATTGAAAATGACAGTTACAAGGGCGTCTTTATTTGACTGGGTTCTGACCCCTTTTGACTGCCGCATCCAGACTTTATTCTGAGCACGATTGATTTCTTCCTGTTTTTGAGTAAAAAGTTCTGCACTATCGTAAAGGCGGATGTCTTTTCCGTAAGAAAAATCCGAAATCTCAAAAAAAACATAACCAAAAACTCTGTTCAGTTTTGCCTGCTGAGAAAAAGACTCTAACTCTATTTTCATAATCTTTTTCTGAATCAAATAACTTATAAGGGCTGAACCGAACTGGATTGGAATTAAAATGGGAGCAGTTTTTGCCATAAGGACAATAAGTCCGATCAAAATGACAAGAGAGCTTGCAATATCAAAAATTGGGTCTAAAATGCCGGGCACATTGTGACTGTACCAGGACATACCTTCTTTGGCACTATTTTTCTGATCCAGGATTTCGGGATCTTCGGTGAGTTCGTAATCGATGGACATGGAAAAATCGCTGAGCTGGATGTCAAAATATTCATTAAAATATTCAGAGCAGGAAGAATTAATAGAACCGGCAATTTGATTTAAAAGTGAAACCAAAAATTGGGTCGCAACTGTGATAATTGCAAAAATTGCGGCGTTTCTAAGATGATCAAAAATATCCGTCCCAGAATTCTGGCTGGAATTAAAAATCAGCATAAGTTCATCAATAATAAATTTTGGCAAAAGGACAATTTTGACTTTATCCAAAATGGTCGCCAAAAAACGGAGAAGGTAAACAACAAAGAAAATGGGCTTATTTTTTGCGGCAATCTGCAACATCAGTTTTACAAGGCGGAAAGTGTCGGATTTTTTTATTTCTTTCAGGTTGATTTTTCTCATTTTAACAGTCTCCATTTTGATTTTCTTCGTTGGCGGCATTTTCACTGACACTTGAGGTGATTTCGGCAGCAGGATTTTCACCATCAGCATTTTGATTTTCTTCGTAATATTTTGCCTGAGTTCTAAACATTTTTGCGTACTCGCCATTTTTTTCTAAAAGCGAAGCGTGTGTTCCGTATTCAATCAGCTGGCCGTCTTTGAACATAGCCACGTTGTTACAAAATTGGGTGGAACTTAAGCGGTGACTGATGTAAACGGCAGTTTTTCCGCCAATGAGTTTGTCAAAATTTTCATAAAGATTGTG